>QHVY01000283.1:0-5345 GCA_003223695.1 Acidobacteriota bacterium | reverse complement strand
TCAACACGAATACCTCCTTTTTCTGGCGACCCCCGCGGGGCACCACTTGCTGCCGTGTTCAGCAAGAGGAGTGCCGGAGAGGTTGGCCGTTGGCTGTTCGCCGAGCGTTTTCGGTCAACGGCCAACGGCGAACGGCCAACGGCGAACGGCCAACGGAAGCTGTTAGCATGAATGCTCTGTTACGGAAACAGCAATGACCCGCTTTGAAGACATTCTCGACAAAGTCGAGTCGTACAAACCTGACTTCGATGAGGAGCTGCTGCAGAAGGCGTACATCTTCTCGGCACGCGAGCACCGAGGACAGGTGCGGAGCTCTGGGGAGCCGTATCTCGTCCATCCATTAAATGTGGCGCACATCCTGGCCGACCTCCATCTCGACGAGACCTCCATCGCCGTCGGACTGCTCCACGACGTCCTCGAAGACACGCTGACCACAAAAGAGAAGCTGCAGGAGGTGTTCGGCGAAGACGTCGCGGAGCTCGTCGACGGCGTCACCAAAATCTCCCGCTACGCATACGTCTCGAAGGAAGAGCAGCAGCGACCTGCGCGTCGTGCTGGTCAAGCTTGCCGACCGTCTGCACAACATGCGTACGCTGGAATTCCTCCCTGAAGAGCGGCAAATCTCGATCGCCAAGGAAACGATGGAGATCTACGCACCGATCGCCAACCGGCTGGGCATGGGACGGCTGAAGAATGAGCTGGAAGATCTGTCATTCCGATACATGCATCCGCGTGAGTCTGAAGATCTGCAGAATTCGGTGAGCGAGAAACTCGCCGTGTCGGCCGACCTCGTCGAACGAATCAAGAGCACGCTGCAGACAAAGCTGCGCGACAACGAAATCTCCGGCGACGTCAACGGCCGCGTGAAGTCGATGTACTCGATCTGGTCGAAGCTGCAGAAGCAGGAGATCGATATCGGCCAACTGTACGACTACATCGGTTTCCGCATCATCACCGGCAACATTAAAGATTGTTACGCCGCCCTGGGCATCATCCATCAGATGTGGCGGCCGGTTCCTGGCCGCATCAAAGACTACATCGCGATGCCGAAGCCGAACTTTTATCAGTCCCTGCACACCACGGTCGTGGCCGAGAAGGGGCAGCCCTTCGAGGTGCAGATCCGCACCAAGGACATGGACCTGATCGCCGAGCAGGGCATCGCCGCGCACTGGAAATACAAAGAAGGGCGGATGGGCGCACAGGCCGACGACAAGAATTTCCTGTGGCTGCGTCAGCTCGTCGAATGGCAAAACGACATCAAAGATCCGCGGGTATTCATGCACTCGCTGAAAATCGATCTGTATCCCGATGAGGTGTACACGTTCACGCCAAAAGGCGACGTGTTCGCCTTTCCGCGCGGCGCGACGCCGCTCGATTTCGCGTATCGCATTCACACCGACGTCGGTCATCACTGCGTTGGCGCCCGCGTAAACGGCAAGCTCGTTGCGCTGCGGACGCCGCTGCGCAACGGTGACATCGTGGAGATCGTCACCTCGCCGACGCAGACACCTTCGCGCGAGTGGGTGAACATGGTGGTCACCTCGCGCGCGCGTCACAAGATCCGTCACTGGCTCAATACCGAACAGAAGCAGCGCTCCATCGACCTCGGCAAGAAGCTGGTGGAGAAAGAAGCGAAGCGATATCGAGTGGGGTGGCGGAAGCTCGTTGCCGAGAATGCTCTCGACGGAGTGCTGTCAGAGTATGGCCTCGCGCGGCTCGAAGATCTGTACGCAGACGTCGGCTACGGCAAAGTCTCGCCGCGATCGATCGTCGAGCGCTTCATCAGCGACGAGCAGAAAGAAACGGCGCCCACCGATGAAGGCGTGCTGCAGAAAGCGGTGCGCAAGATTTTCCCGTTCACCGGCACTTCAACGGCGATCAAAGTCAAAGGCTATGACGACCTGATGACCTATCTCGCGAAGTGCTGCAATCCGCTGCCGGGCGAGCGCATCGTCGGCTACGTCACACGCGGAAAAGGCGTGGCCGTGCACAGCGCAAATTGTCCGAACGTGAAAAATCTGATGTTCAACCCCGATCGCGAGATCGCGGTGGAGTGGGCGGATCAGCGGCAGGCTCAGTTTCAGGTTGAGCTCGAAGTGCTCATGGAGGACCGGCAGGGGATTCTGGCGCGCGTCGTGTCAACGATCGCCGGACTCAAGACGAATATCCGTCAGATGGATTCGCGAACGCTCGACGGTCGCGCTACGGCGGAGCTGGTGCTCGAGATCGCCGATATGAAACATTTGGAGAAGGTGACGCGCTCGATCGAAGGACTCGACGGAGTGATGCAGGTGGAGCGGAAATTCAATGTGAGGCACGCGACAGCGTAGGGCGGCGCTGCGCGCTGCCGCTGCGGCACGGCGCAGCCGTGCCCTACAGCTATCGGACGGCCTTCTTCACCTTACCGCTGCGCAAACACCGCGTGCAGACGTTCATTCGCTGCACTTTCGTCCCCAGCTTCACGCGGACGCGCTGGAGGTTCGGCATCCAGCGACGGCTGCTCACATTGTGTGCATGACTGATCTTGTTTCCGAATACCGGCGTCTTACCACAAACCTCGCACTTCTTGGCCATGCTTTCGAGCTCCTCAAATAACGCAGCGGGCGCCGGATTGTAACCGAAGTCGCCAATCGCGCGTAATCAATTCATTTATCTAATTCCTGTAGAGTTGACACCACTTTTAAAACCCTGTAATTTTGATTCACCTTTTCACATCCGGAGCCAGCGAGAAGTGAGTGAGATGGATGGGGTGAGCGGTGTTCTTCTCAAAGAGCAAAAATGTCGTCGGTCTTGATATCGGCTCCTCAGCGGTCAAATTAGTCGAGCTGAAGGAGAAAAAGGGCGGGTACGAGCTCGTGAAGCTCGGCATCGAACGCCTGTCCCCTGAAGCCATCGTCGACGGGTCGATCATGGACTCGTCGATGGTCGTCGAGACGATCTCGCGGCTGAACAGCGAAAAAGCGGTCAAGAATTCCAATTACGCCACCTCGCTGTCCGGACACTCCGTCATCATCAAGAAGATCAGTCTGCCGGCGATGTCGCCCGAAGAGCTGGCCGAATCGATCCAGTGGGAAGCGGAACAATACATTCCGTTCGACATCAATGACGTCAACCTTGATTATGTGCCGCTGAGCACACCGGGAACCGGCGACAACATCGACGTCATCCTCGTCGCCGTCAAGAAAGAAAAGATCAACGATTACACGTCCGTGATCAACCAGACCGGCAAGAACGCCGTGCTGGTCGATGTCGACGCCTTCGCGCTGCAGAACTGCTACGAGATGAATTACCGCGTGGACGAGGGGAAGACGCTCGCGCTCGTAAACATCGGCGCCTCCGTCACGAACGTGAACGTCCTCAACGGCTCGACTTCGCTTTTCTGGCGCGATATCACATTCGGCGGCAATCAGTACACCGATGCGATCCAGCGCGAGATGAGCCTCTCATTCGAGCAGGCCGAAGAACTCAAGAAAGGCAAACAGGTCGGAGATCACACCGTCCAGCAGGTCATCCCAATCCTCAACTCCGTCTCGGAGGATTTCGCGGGCGAGCTGCGCAAGACGCTCGACTTCTTCACCGCGACATCGGGCGCCGATCGCGTGGACGAAATCGTCCTCGCCGGCGGCGGCTCGGGCGTTCTGAATCTCGACGCCATCCTGCGAGACAAGTTCGGCATTCCGGTCACCATCATGGATCCCTTCCAGAAAGTCACCGTCGATGAGAAGCAATTCAACCCCGAGGAGTTGGCTGAGGTCGGGCCGAGCATGGCGATCGCCGTCGGCCTGGCGGCTAGGAAACTGGGGGACGCGTGATCAAGATCAACCTAGCGCGGGAAGGGCGGGCGGTTCGCGGAGCGGGTGCCGTTCCGGGAATGGCGGCCGTAGCTGCGGTCGGCGCGGCGGCTCCCAGCAACATCAATAATCTCCTGGTCATCGTCGGTCTGGTCGCCGGCCTGGTCGTCGGCGGCGGCTGGTGGGTCATCGAGAAGCAGAAGCTCAGCTCGAAACGCGACGAGGTTGCCAGCAAGCAGGTCGAAGCGCAGCGGCTCGAAGCCATCATCAAAGAGGTCGAGGGATACCAAAGGCAGAAAGAGAGTCTGCAAAGACGCATCGACCTCATCAATCAGCTCAAACAGAACCAGAAGGGGCCGGTCAAGATCATGGACCGGATCAGTCAGGACCTTCCCGATCTCGTATGGCTCGACAAGATGACGATGAGTGGCGGTTTGATCACGATCAACGGCCGTGGGCTCAATCCGAATGCAATCGCCAACTTCGTGGAGAACGTCAAGAACGATCCGCTCTTCGAGGAGCCCGACCTGAGCTCCGTGAATCAGGCCAGCGTTACACCGTTGGTCTATACCTTTGACATGACGTTCCACTTCAGTTATGCGCCGAAGCCGGAGGCGGGCGCGGCCGGAGCAGCGACCACCACCGGCACGGCCGGCGGAACGACAACAACCGGAACGACGTCGACCAGCGGGTCGGCGCCGAAAAAGTAGGAGAGACGATGGCGGCGTTCACGCTCGAAGGAAAGCCGTGGTACTACGGAATTCTCCTCGGCCTCTTTCTCGCTGGCGGCCTGGTCTGGGGTTCGGACTACCTGTTCATCGAAGACGTGAAGAATCAGATCAAAGCTGCTGAAGCGCAGATCAAAGACCTCGACACGAAAATCGAGCAGGGACGCTCCGCCCAGCGCAAGCTCCCGCAGTTCCGCGAGGAAGTGCGCCGGCTGGAGCTCGAGCTCGAGAAGCTGCGCCGGATTCTCCCATCAACGCGCAACACCGAAGAGATCATCAAGAAGATCAAGTCTCTCGTCGATCAGGGCGACTTCATCCTGCACAAGCTGACGTTCCCCAAACTCACGCCGGCATCCGGCGGCGATCCGTACGCGGAATGGCCGATTACAATCAATGTCGACGGCCGATATCACAACCTGGCGATTCTCTTCAATCGCTTGAGCAACTTCTCGCGAATCATGAACGTCGAGCAGATCAGCATCCAGGCCCTCGGCGTTCAGGTTGACCGCACGATCACTTCGGAATTCGTCGCCAAGACATTCGTCTACGTCGAGCCGAAGGCTCCCGAAGCGGCAAAACCGGGCGCGGCAGCCAAACCTGGCGGCGCGAAGCCAGGAGGGACGGGAGAATGAGCTTGAAACGATTCGCTCTCTCGCTGATCGTCGTCGCCGCGGCCATGGCCGCGGCAATTGCGCAAACATCAGGCGGAAAACCGGGCGGAGGCGCAACGACTACGACCGCTGCTACGACGACCACCACAGCGACTTCGACCGCGAAGAGCAGCACTGAAGGCGTGCAGCAAACGCTACAAGAGATCCTCGAAGAG
>QHVY01000282.1 GCA_003223695.1 Acidobacteriota bacterium | reverse complement strand
CCGTCGATCTGACCCGCCGCGTCTGCACCGCCCATCTGTCCGTGGGCGCCGACGGCCTCATCCTTGTCGAGCCATCCTCACGCGCTGACTTCCGCATGCGCTACTACAACAATGACGGCTCGGGTGGAGAGTTTTGCGCGAACGGCACCCGCTGCGCGGCGCGCTTCGCACTGCTGAACGGGATCGCGCCGCAAAAAATGACGATCGATACCGATGTCGGAATCGTGGGCGCCGAGGTGAGGGAAGGGATTGTGGATCTGTCGCTGCCCTCGCCACATGCATTTCGCGCCGAACGTCCTCTGCGCGTCGACGACAAATCGATTCGCGGCAGCTCGATCGTGATGGGCGTTCCGCATTACGTTCTGTTTCCTGACGCCGACCTCTGGTCGCTCGATATCGTCCCTCTCGGCGGCGCGATTCGCTTTCATCCTGAGCTGAAGCCGGATGGCGGCGCAAACGTCAACTTTGTCGTCGTGCGTGACGAGCACTCGATCGACGTACGCACCTACGAGCGTGGCGTCGAGGCGGAGACGTTCTCGTGCGGCTCGGGCGTGGTGGCGTCGGTCGCGACATGCGCGCTTGTCGGGAAAATCGCCTCGCCCGTGTCGGTGCTCACGCGAAGCGGCATCGCGCTGCAGGTCACGTTCACGCGCGAGGGAAACGAAATCCGCAACGTGCACCTTACCGGTGATGCCCGATTGATCTACACCGCTGACTTCACTCCCGAGACAATTGAAGGATTTGATCCCGACTGGGTTCGGCAACCGGGTGGTTACGAGGTTGCGCGCTAACGCGGTGTTCGCGGTCATCACCGCGATCGCCGCTTATTTCGTTTCACCGAACACGACGCCGATCGATCGGGCGTTGCCTTTCGTCGTTCTCGTTCTTGCTGGCTGTTTATTCACCACAGAGAGGACGGAGAGGACGGAGAACGTCTTCGTCCCCTCCGTCCTCTCTGTGGTTATGCTGCCCCCGATTCTTTTCACGGACGATCACACGCGCCTGCTCGCCTATGGCGTGATTGCGGCGATCACTTTTGCGCTCGCCGAGAACAACGTCGTTGTCGCGATCTGCGGCGTCGCGTTGCTGCGCTGGATTCCGTTCTCGGATGTGATCATCTGGCGCGAGCTGATTGTTCTCGCGGGCGCCGTCCTCGTTTTTCTCGCGTCGCGGAGTGTTGTTGTCGCGATCGCCGTCGCTCTATTCACTCCGATCTTTCCCGCGCGCGCGATGCTGTTTCCATTTCTGGCGGGTGCGATTTTCGCTTTGCTGCCGAGGATTCGGATTCCTGCGGTTGCGGCGGCAGCGCTTCTGGTCATGTGGCCGTGGAGCGGCATCGTCGCGCGCGCGTTCCCCGCGTTTCTGCGCGCCGAACCGCCGCCGGCGAACAACCGGCCCGTGTGGGTGGCGCTGGGACGCCGGGGCAAACGCGGTGCAGTTGCGCAAAGGAACGCTGATGGGAACCGTGGACGGGACGCAAATTCGAATCGGCGACATCTCCGATTTCGGGTACACGCGGCGCGAGCACTTCTTTCACTCGCGCATCTCCGCGCCGCGGCGTCCGATCGATGATGTGAAAGGGTACGGACAATCAGCGTGGCTGCACACCGCCGGTTTGATTCACGTGCAGGTTCACAACGGCGCGATTCATGTAACCGCCGCGCCCGATCTTCCGCCTAACACTCGACTGCAGATCGAGGCGGTCGATTTCGAATGACCCGCCGCCGATGGCTCGAGATGTTTGCCGGCGCGTGGCTCGTCTTCGGGCTTCTGGTGGCCATCGCCCGTCCGCTGCAGGTCAAGATTGATCCGCGACTGGCATTCATCGTACTCGGCCTTGCTCTCGCCTGGTCGCTCTTCGCCATCAACGACATTCGATGGAGCGCAAATCGCGCTGCGGTGATCGCAGCGATTTTCTACGCAGTGGTGATCGCGCTCATGATGCGCACGCCGATCGATGGTGACGAGCCGTACTACCTGCTCATGACCGAGTCGATCGCCCACGATCGCGATCTCGACCTGTCGAATCAATATCGCGATCTTGCGCATTCGGCCACCGGCCGCATCGATCTCGTGCCGCAGATCGGCGACGTCAGCGGTCCGCATGGCGAGCAGTATTCGCGCCTCGAGCCATTTCTTTCGCTGTTGATGGTGCCCGGGTATCTAGCCGGCCGATTGCCGGGCGCGCTGGCCACCATCGCGCTTTTTGGCGCGCTCCTCGCGCGATCGACGGTGCGCCTTTTCGAAGATGAAGGCATTGATGACGCGACGATCCGCGCAATCTTTCCCCTGATCGCGCTGGGGCCGCCAATCATCTTTTACGCCGCGCGAATCTGGCCGGAGGTGCCCGCAGCGTTCTGTTTTGTCGAGGCTGTGCGAGGAGTCCGGCAGCGCCGCCCCGCGCGGTGGATTCCGGCGCTCGCTGCTCTGGTGCTGCTCAAATTTCGATTTCTACTCGTGGCGATCGTGCTGCTCGCGCGCGCGCTGCGCGGATGGCGACAGATCGTCATTGCCGTTGCGATCGTCGCGATCCTGATTGCCATCGGAACGGCAACGACTGTCCACACATGGCGCGAGATCATTCCAGGATCTCCGCTGGCGATGCTCCGCGGATTTTTCGGATTGCTTCTCGATGGGGCGGCAGGCATTCTTTTTCAGGCTCCGATCTACGCGTTCGGCGTCCTCGCCGCCGCCCGCTGGCGCTCCACTCCCGGCTCCTTTCGCCTCGGCATCTCCTCCAGCGCGCTGTATCTCGTTTATCTCGCTCCGCGCTCGGAGTGGCATGGTGGATGGTCTCCGCCGCTGCGATACATTGTCTTTCTGATGCCGATCCTCGCGTTAGGCGTCGCCTCGATTTGGCGGCGCATCGACGCAACAGCACTGATGATCGCGATCGCGTGGACATTCGGCGTCACCGCGCACGGCCTCGCGTACCCATGGCGTCTCTTTCACATCGCGAACGGCGAAAACGTGGTCGGCGAAACGCTCTCAACAATCTGGCACAGTGACTTCTCCGGCTGTCCGGACAGCGGAGGGCCGCTGTCCTCCACCTGCTGCCGATTGTCGTCGCCGTGGCATTCGTCTTCGGCCGAAAAGCGGGAGATCGCATCGAGTTCGAAGACGCCCACGTCATCCATCGCGGCGGCGAGCTGTACCCGCCCGAGTTTCAGGTGATGCGCTTCGCGTATCGCGGTGGATGGATTCTGCGCAGCGGCGACTCGCTCAGTTTTCTCGCGCGCAGCGGACCATCGATCCTGCACTATTCGACCGGAACTCCTTCGATGATTCAGCTCGGCCGCGACGCCTACCCCCTGCCGCCCACCCGCGGCTACCGCAGCATTCGTGTGAACGTCGCGCAAAGCGGGCGGGTGGAGCTTCGCTGCCTCGACGGCGCGGTGAACCTCGATCGCATGGATCATGAATGATGTCGACTTCATCGTCCTCGATGCCTCGTCCGGCGGCGAGATGCTGCGCGTGTGCATCGAATCGATTCGCGATCAGAGCGTCGCACCGCGCGAGATCATCATTTTTGACAACGGCTCGCCCGATGCGATTCGGTCGAGCGTGGCCCGCGTGATTCGCAGCGAGAAAAACATCGGATTCGCCGCCGGCGTCAACGAAGCGTATCGACAAAGCACGGCCGAATTCGTCGCGCTGGTCAACAATGATGTCGTGCTCGATCGCGACTGGCTCGCCGTGACAAAGCAAATTTTAGACATCGACGCAAGAACGGCCGCCGTTCAGACGATCATTCGACGCGATGAGCTGACAATCGACGGCGCAGGCATCGACATCAGCGATGGAACATTCCGTCAGCTTGGCCACGGAAGCGCAATCGCCGCAGCGCTGCCGCATGCGTGGGGGGTCTCTGCAACTGCGGCGCTGTATCGGCGCGCAGCGCTCGGCGATCGCATCTTCGACCCGCGATTCTTTGCGTATTACGAAGATGTCGAGCTTTGCGCGCGCCTGCACGAGGGTGGGTGGCGGACGGTCGTCGTGCCGGTCGTGAAAGCCACGCATCGCGGCTCGGCCTCTGCTCCAATCCTCGGCAAAAGAGCAAAGCGGCTACGCACCCGCAATCGTTATTTTGTCGCGCGCATGCACCGCGGAGTCGGAAGCATCGGAGCGTTGCTGCTCGAGGACCTGAAACGAAGAGGGAGTCTTCGCGGCATCGTCGAGGGGTTGTGTTCTCGGTTGTAATTGCTACGCCCGACGTCGTCGGCGAGCGTATGGCCGGCCCGGGCATCCGTGCCTGGCATTTTTCGGAGGAGCTGTCGAAGCATTTTCCGACGACGCTGATCGCGCAGTTCGAAGGAGCCGCGGGCGTTCAATGGAAATCCCGTGATGCCCGCGACGCGATGCGCGATGCATCGGTGCTCATCGGTCAGCCGGCGCGCGGGTTCCGCCGCATGCGCCCCGATCAGCGCATCGTCTTCGATTTGTTCGATCCCGTGCTGCTCGAGCTGCGCGAGATGTACGGATCGCATCCGTCGCTTCGGCAGCGGCTGCATTTTCTCGCCGAGCAGATGCGATTGCAGCGAGCGCTCAATCAGGGCGATCTGCTCATCTGCGCTACGCCAAATCAGCGCGAGCTATACGAAAGCGCGCGCGAGCGGCTAATCGAAGTGCCATTCGGCGCGGAGAGTGTGGGTGCCGGCTCTCCAGCCGGCACACGGCCGGCCGAAGGGCCGGCCGCCACACCGATGATCGTCTGGGGTGGCGGGACATGGGAGTGGCTCGACCCGAAGACAGCGGTTGAAGCGGTCGTTCGCGCCAACCGCGACGGAACCCCATGTCATCTCCTTTTCCTCGGCCGCTCGCGCCCGAATCGCGCGCTGATCGACCGGAGGCGCGAGAGCCGGTTCGAGTTGCTGCTTGCGTCCGGCACGCCATACGTCAGCGCGAACGATGAGTGGGTACCGTATCGCGATCGCCTTTCATGGCTGCGCAGGAGCAAAATCGCTATGATGCTGCACCGCTCGACGGCGGAGGCTCGCTATTCGATCCGGACGCGTCTGTTCGACGCCATCGCCGCTGCAACTCCTGTCATCGCAACAGAAGAAGGGTTCGCGGCGGAGCTGGTGGCGCAGCACGGACTCGGCCTCGTCGTTCCGCCATCGGATCCTGTTGCGGTCACGGCGGCGATTGAGCGTTTGCTTCGGGACGACGTTTTTCATGCGGAGTGCGTATCTAACCTCGAACGGGTGCGACCGAGGTTTGGGTGGGGGGTGGTGGTGGAGCCGTTGGTCGAGAGATTGAAGAAATGGCAGCAACAGAATTAGTTCACGTCGAAACCGCACCGGTGCTCAAGCCGGCGCCCGATCTCTCGATTCTCATCGTCACCTGGAACAGCGAGCGCTGGATCGAGCGCTGCCTCAGTTCGATTCCCGCGGCATGCGAGGGGCTGTCGTACGAAGTCGTGCTGTACGACAACTCATCCGCCGATCGGACGCTCCAATTTGTCTCTGATGACATCCGAAGCATTGCGTCGCAATCGAACGATGGCTTCGCCGGGGCCATCAATCGCGCGATTGCATCGGTTCGCGGACCGTATGTGTTTTTGCTGAATCCCGACTGCGAGCTCGCGCCTCGCTGTCTGGCATTGCTAGTCGATTTTCTGCGAACGCACCCGGGTGTTGCCGCTGCTGCACCGCTGTTGGAGGATGGGCGAGGCAATTCGCAGCGCGAGTTTCAGCTTCGCCGTTTTCCAACGCTGCTGACCTTCGCCACCGAAGTGCTGGCAATCGACAAGCTGTTTTCGTCGAATCCGATCACGGCGTCGTATCGTTACCGCGATCTCGACCTGACACATCCTCAGGTCATCGATCAACCGGCCGCTGCAGCGCTTCTGATTCGACGTGAGGTCTTTGACGAAGTCGGCGCGCTCGACGAGCAATTTTTCCCCGCGTGGTTCGAAGATGTCGACTACTGTCGCCGCCTCGCCAAGGTGGGGAAGGAGATTTGGGTCGTGCCGCAGGCGCAGGCGAAGCACTTCGGCGGCGCAAGCCTGGAGCACGTGCCGTTCGGCCGCTTCATCGATCTGTGGTATCGCAACATGTGGCGGTATGCGCGCAAATGGTTCACGCCCGCGCAGGCGGAAGGACTGCGATGGATCATCATGACCGGAATGCTGCTCCGGCTTCTTCCCGCGCTCGCCGGCATTGCGCATCCTGAGGTCGGGCGGCGGGCGGCGGTCGACGCGTACGCAGGCGTTCTCCGGAAAGCATTTGCACGATGGGACGACTCGTCACCGTCGTCCTGATCACCTGGAACAGCGCTCCGTATTTGCGCCGCTGCCTCGATGGCCTCGCCGGCCAGACTTACCGCGACCTCGAGTTGATCCACGTCGATAACGCTTCGACTGACGAATCGGTCGCGCGCGTACGCGAGCGCTTTCCCGATTGCAAGCAGATCGTGAACGCCGGGAATCGCGGTTTCGCGGCGGCGGCGAATCAGGCGATTCGCATCGCGCACGGCGAGCTCATTGCGCTCTGCAACCCCGACGCATATCTCACATCTGACTACATCGCCAAAATCATCGACGCTCTCGACCGAGCAGGCGAGAAATTTGGCTCTGCGACGGGGACTCTCATTCGCGCACGCGGCTACGACATCGAGCCGACGCAGGAAATCGACTCGATGGGCATGAGGATGACGCGAACCGGACGGCATCTCGATATCACGAAGAACGAAGAACGAAGAACGGACAACGAAGTGTTCGGAGTGTCCGGAGCTGCGGCGCTCTATCGTAGAACATTCATCAATGATGTTACAATTAATGATGAATATTTTGACGAAGACTTCTTCGCCTATCGCGAAGATGCTGATGTGGCGTGGCGCGGGCGCCTTTTTGGATGGCGCACGCTGCACGTTTCGGAGGCCATCGCATACCACGTGCGCACGGTGACACCCGAGCGCCGTCGTTCGTTGCCGGCGGCGATCAACATGCATTCGGTCAAGAATCGATTTCTCCTGCGGTTGAAAAACGAGGGCTTCTACCTCGCGTTGCGCAACGCGCCATTCGAGCTGAGCCGCGACCTCATCACGATCGGCGCGGTCCTGACGATCGAGCGCAGCTCGCTTCCCGCACTTCGGTGGCTTTGGCGCAATCGCCGCCGGATTCTGGAGAAGCGCCGGGCCATTCAGCGTCGCCGCCGCGTCTCCGACCGCGCGCTCGCGGAGTGGTTTCGTTGAACATCGGCATTCTGGGCACACGCGGCGTTCCGCCGCGCTACGGCGGCTTCGAGACGTTTGCAGCGGAGTTAGGCACGCGGCTGGTCGGGCGAGGTCATCGAGTGACGGTGTATTGCCGGAACGTAGCGCCGGCTCTCCAGCCGGCGCATGAGCCGACTGAGAGTCGGCTCTACGACGGCATCGATCGCATCGTCCTCCCGGCGATCCGCCACAAGTATTTCGAAACGGTGAGCCACGCTTTTTTCTCGGTGCTCGATGCGGTGCACAACGACTTCGATGTGGTCCTGGTGTGCAACGCGGCCAATGCATTCGTGCTTCCGCTGCTGCGCGCCGCGCGCATCCCGACGGCGATCAATGTCGATGGAATTGAGCGCCATCGCCGCAAGTGGAACGCCCTCGGCCGCGCGGTCTATCGGCTCGGCGAATCGATGTCGGTCGTGTTCGCCAGTCGCATCGTCGCCGATGCCGAAGTCATCGCGCAGTACTACCGCGAGCAGCCGACTTCCCGCAGGAAAGCGACTCCGACATCCTGCCGCGCCTCGGCATCACTCCTCGCAACTACATCCTCTACGTCAGCCGCTTCGAGCCGGAGAATAACCCGCTCGAGGTCGTGCTGGCATGTGAGAAGTTGGCCGGCCGTTGGCCGTTGGCCGAGGAGGGGAGGGACGGCGAACGGCGAACAGCGAACGGCGAACCGCCCCCGTTGGTCATGGTCGGCGAAGGCCTCTACGCAAAAGATCTCGTGCGCGAGCTGCAGCGGCATCGCAGCGACCGCATCCTTTTTCCCGGCGCGCTTTACGGCGCCGATTACCGGACGCTCCAGCGCAATGCTCTTGTCTACATTCAGGCGACGGAGGTCGGCGGGACGCACCCGGCGATGATCGAGGCCATGGGTTCCGGCGGCGCCGTGCTGGCGCACGATACGCCTGAGAATCGGGAAGTGGGAGGCGACGCCGTGCGTTATTTCGACCTCCGTCCGCTCGAAACCCTATCAGGCACGCTTCACGAATGCCTGCGGAAACCGCTCGAGCTGGAGGAGATGCGAAAGGCCGCGCGGCAGCGGGTGGAGGAGCGATATCAGTGGGAAAAAGTGACCAGCGACTACGAGCGGCTCTTTGCCGAGCTCGTCGACTAGACGGTCGCTTCGTGAGTTCCGTATATCGCAAAGGCAGCGTTTTGAGCTACATTCCGAGCGTAAGGACCGATGCTTAAGCAGAAGTGGCGGCTGATCGCGCGAGTCGTGTACCTCGTCGACCTCGCACTCACTTCACTCGCGTTCTTCGGCGCGTTTTTCATTCGGGACATCGTCTTGCCTGCGATTGCGCCCAATCAGTTCCCCACCGGGCTATTTCCGCTCCGCGAATATCTGAAG
>QHVY01000281.1 GCA_003223695.1 Acidobacteriota bacterium | reverse complement strand
GGAATGCCGCTCACGCTCGGCTTCCTCCGCGACAAGCTCGAGGAGTTCACGATCGACGATATCGAATTGCGCGCGATGATGCCGCGTGAGGTCGTGGAGGTCGGGCCGTTTCGGGTCGAAGCCATTCGCGTGACGCATTCGATCGTCGATGCGCTCGCGTTCGCGATTCGCACTCCTTCCGGGACCATCATCCACACCGGCGACTTCAAAATCGATCACACGCCGATCGACGGTCGCTCGACCGATCTCTCCGCGTTAGGCCGCTACGGGGAAGAAGGCGTTCTCGTTCTGATGTCCGACTCCACAAATGCGCTCGTGGAGGGACACTGTCCATCCGAGCGTTCGATTGTGGGCGCGCTGGAGTCGGCGTTCGCGAACGCAAAAGGACGCATCATCATCACCACCTTCGCGTCGCACATCCATCGCATTCAACAGGTGATCGATCTGGCGAGAAAATATGAACGAAAAATAGTGATGATTGGCCGATCGCTCGTCGACAACGTCGACACCGCCGAGCGCCTCGGTTACATCCGCTTCCCGCGCGAGGTGCGCGCGAACGGCGAAGCAGACGTCATCATCACCACTGGCACGCAGGGAGAAGCGACATCGGCGTTGTCGCGCATGGCCGTCGGTGAGCACAAACACATCGAGATCACGCGCGGCGACACGGTGATCATCTCCGCGCGCACGATTCCCGGAAATGAGCGCGCGGTCTCACACATGATCGACAACTTGTACCGGCTCGGCGCCGACGTGGTGACGTGGGACACCGCAGATGTGCACGTATCCGGACATGCCTGCCAGGAAGAGCTCAAGCTCATGATGAATCTGACGCGGCCGAAGTACTTCATCCCGATTCACGGCACGCTGCGCCATCTCGTTCACCACGCCCGCCTCGCGGAACGCGTCGGTGTGCCGCACGGCGTGGTGATCACGAACGGCCAGGTCGCGGAGATCGATGATCAGATCCGCGTGCTCGATGAGCGCGTTCCGAATGGCAAAGTCTTTATTGATGCCGAGGCGGAGGAGGTGCCGGAGATTGTGGTGCGGGACCGGCAGCATCTCGCCGAGGATGGATTCGTGATCGTCGTCGTGGCGGTCGACAGCGACAGCAAGCTCGTGCGCGATCCGGAGATCATCACGCGCGGTCTGGTGCACGTCGACTCGAATCAGGAGATGCTGGACGAGCTTCGGCAGATGGTCGTTGGCATGTTTCACTCAAGGCCGCCGGAGGAGCTGCGTGATCCGGAGCTGCTGCAAGAGGCGATGCGCGCAATGCTGAAGCGCTACTTCCGAAAGACGATGGGTCGGAGGCCGATGATTCTGCCGGTGATTTGGGAAATGTAGAAGTGCCCAGTGCCGAGTGCCCAGTGCCCAATGGGTGGGCGCGATTGGACACGGGGGCACTGGGCACTAGGCACTCAGATATGTGAGATATAGAAGTGCCCAGTGCTCCGTGCCCGTGCCCGGTGCCCGGTGGGTGGGCGCCACTGGGCACTAGGCACTGGGCACTGAGCACTTAGATATGTCGATTCTAGAAGCAATCGTCCTGGGTCTGGTTCAAGGCCTGACGGAGTTCATCCCGATCTCCTCGACCGCGCACCTGGAGATTGTCCCCGTGCTGTTAGGCTGGGGTGATCCAGGAGCCGCGGCATCGGCCGTGATCCAGTTTGGCACGTGGATCGCGGCGCTCATCTACTTCGCGAAGGACATTGTGCGGCTCATCGGTGGATTTTTTCGCGGCCTCTCCACTCGCAGGCTGCTCGCGGACACCGACTCGCGCGAAGCGTGGCTCATCATCATCGGCACGATTCCCATCGTGATCCTCGGATTGGCGCTGAAGAAGCACATTGAATCGACATTTCGCGGCTTGTGGGTTGTGACCACGATGGTGATTGTCGTCGCGATTCTGCTCTGGCTTTCCGAGCTGTACGCGAAGCGGCAACAACTGCGCGTGTTCGATCAGATGAACGTTGTCGATGCGGTGGTGATCGGCTTGGGTCAGTGCCTCGCGCTCATTCCCGGCTCATCGCGAAGCGGCTCGACGATCATGCCTGCGCTCTTCCGCGGGATCGATCGGCCGACCGCAGCTCGATATTCTTTTTTGTTGAGCATTCCAGCGGTCGGCGCGGCCGGTTTCCTAGAGCTTTTCAAAGAACGCCACCACCTGGCGCAACTCGGCTGGACTTCGATCGTAGTATCGATCGTAGTCGCGTTTGTGTTCGGCTACGCATCGATATGGTTTCTGCTGCGCTACCTGAAAACTCACACGACAGCGGTTTTCATCTATTACAGGCTCGCACTCGGCGCGTTCATGATCGTGCTGCTCGCCAGCGGCTATCTGCGGTGAGAAGGCTGTTGTGCGCGGGCGCATTGCTGATCGTCGGCTGCCGGTCAATTGCTGATTGGTCGTCTTACGGTCATGACGCTGCGGGGATGCGCCATTCACCGGCCGCCCAGATCACGCGCGAAAACGTTTCGCAGCTTCAAGTTGCGTGGACGTATCGAACTGGCGACTATGGCGTTGGCGAAGCCGCTGCGCGGTCCGAGACAACGCCGTTGTTTATCGACGGCACACTTTTTCTCACAACGCCATTCGGCCGCGTCATTGCGCTCGACCCCGAGACGGGCGTCGAGCGCTGGAATTACGATCCACGCGTCGATTTGAGCGGCGACTACGGCGATTTTGCGAACCGCGGTGTCTCTACGTGGCGCGATCCGAAGACGCGCGCGCGGCGGATTTTTGTCGCCACGATCGACTCTCGCCTCATTGCGCTCGATTCGGTCAGCGGAAAGCCGTGCAGCGACTTCGGCGTCAACGGAGAGGTGAATCTCGAGCGCGACCTGACGAACGCGCCGCGATGGAAAGGCGAGTACGAGATCACATCGCCGCCGGCGATTCTTCACGACCTGGTGATCGTCGGATCGGCGATCGGGGACAACAATCGTGCGGACGCGCCGAGCGGAGTCGTTCGCGCTTACGACGCGCGCAGCGGAGCATTGCGATGGAAATGGGATCCGATCCCCGCTTCGGACAAAGTTGGCGCCGCGAACGCCTGGTCGGTCTTCTCGGTCGATGCCGATCGCGATCTCGTGTTCGTTCCCACCGGAAGCGCCAGCCCCGATTTCTTCGGCGGCATGCGCCCGGGCGCGAATTTGTACGCAAACTCGCTTGTCGCGTTGCGCGGGTCAACTGGCGAAGTCGCCTGGTCGTTTCAGGTCGTGCATCACGATCTGTGGGATTACGACGTACGCTGCAGTCGACGAAGATGGGCAACCTTTTTGTCCTCGACCGCGCGACAGGCAAGCCATTGATTCCTGTCGAAGAGCGGCCCGTGCCAAAGAGCGATGTGCCGGGCGAAGAGGCAGCGCCGACGCAGCCATTCACGACCAATCCGCCACTGGTGCCGCAGACGCTGCCCCAGGTGTGGGGAATGAATGACGCCGATCGCGAGACCTGTCGCGCGTTTCTCGCGTCGCTGCGCAACGAGGGAATCTTCACGCCGCCGTCGCTCAGAGGTTCGCTGGTCTTTCCCGGAAATATCGGTGGATCGAACTGGAGCGCGCTGTCGGTTGATCCGCAGAGGCAACTGATCATTGCGCCGACCAATCGAGTGGCGACGGTGATCACGCTCTTTCCGCGCGAGCAGATGAACGAAGTGCGACGGGCGGCGGGCGGCGTGGAAATCGGATCGATGCGCGGCACGCCATTCGGCATGAAACGCGATTGGCTGTGGACGCCGAGCCACATCCCGTGCAATCCGCCGCCGTGGGGTGCGCTCAGCGCCGTCGATCTGCGCACCGGTGCGATTCGCTGGGAAGTACCGCTTGGATATTTTCCGTCGATCAGCGATCCCGAGCGCGCGAAATGGGGCTCGGTCAATCTTGGTGGCGCGATCACCACCGCGAGCGGTCTCACATTCATCGCCGCAACGTTCGATCAGCATCTACGCGCGTTTGATGTCGACAACGGACGCGAGTTGTGGAGTGCTGGACTGCCCGCCGGCGGTCAAGCGATGCCGATGACGTACATCTCGCATGGCAAACAATTTGTGGTCATCGCCGCCGGCGGCCACGAACGTCTGCACACGAAGCTCGGCGACTACATCGTTGCTTACTCGCTAGGTGGAGCGCAGGCAATCCTGCCTGCGCAATCCAATATCTCCGGTACCTGGCGCGGAGACATCGTCCCCTCGGGCCACGAACGATTCCCTGTCGAGGCTCATCTGACCGAGGATGCGCAGCACAACGTGACCGGGGAATTGCGCGGAGAGATTCTTGGAACAATCTCCGGCGTCCGTTCAGGAAACAGTATCAATTATCATATAGATTTTACGTTTCCAGAGAAGTCGTGCAAAGGCACGTGGGCCGGACAACTCGACGTGGCAAACGACGGAAAACTTCTCATCGGCGAGCTGATGGTCGAAGACGACTGCGCCAACCGTTCGCCTCAGCACGTGATCAAGCCGGCGACGCTCTCGCTGCGCAAATAATTGGGGTCGCTAAGGCCCGAATTATTCGGAGAGGACTTGAATCTCCGGGATGTTTCGGTAGCGTTCCGCGTAATCGAGACCGTATCCGATCACAAACTGCGGATCGATCGAGAAGCCGACGTAGTTTGCGCGAAAGTCCACTCTCCGCGCCGCCGGTTTGTCGAGAAACGTTGCCGTGCGCACGATCGATGCGCCGCGACTCTCGATATAGCGAAAGACTTCGCGCATCGACAATCCGCTGTCGATGATGTCCTCGACGATCAGCACCGCGCGATTGGTCATGTCGAGCTGCGGCTCTTTGAGAATCGTCACCACGCCGGAGGAGTACTTCTCATTTCCGTAGGAGGAGACCTGGATGAAATCGAGCGCCACAATCGGGTTAGTACCGGCGTAATCAGCGGTGATCTCGCGGCCCATCTCCGCGAGGCGCGCCTGAATCTGATCCTTGGTGATTAACGTCACGCCCGGCATCTGTGCGAGAATTCTAACCTCAGCGCAAGATCATGTCAGTCGCGGAGATAGGGCTACTGCACGGCCGTTACGTGCGCCTGTCCGACAGATTCAAATCGCTGTGGACGTACCACCAGTTTGCGTCGGGCATTTTCAAGATTCTGATTCCTGCTCCGCTCCCGTACCACATCGACTTTCAGAATACCTACGACCGCATCAAAGCCGCGAGCGTAACGCTCAATGCGTCGCAGGTGCACGAGGCCGGTGCGGCTGTCGGTCTTTGCGAGTTGGCCCTCGACCGCATCTGCACGCAACTGCTTCGCGCCGATGATCAGGTCAGTCCTTCGATCGTGCGCCGCTTCTTCGAGAAGCTGAAAAAGCAGGACGAAAACATCGTTCTGTTCCTGATCAAGTTTTACTTTTACGCCGACGCGCTCGAGAGCGATCGCCGCGACAAGATTGATTATCTGTTCACGCGAATCGGTGAAGATTTCGTCCCCGATCGCAATCAATACACATCGCGCGACTCACTCGAGTTTCGCGAGCGCATCATCTCGCTGATCTCCATCCTTCGGCCGATCGATGCGCCTCAGGGTGAAGTGGTCCGCCTCATTCGCGCAATCCGGACGATACGCGAGGACATTCAATCCGCGCGCGCATTCGAGGAGCTGACCGAACGCAACCTTCTCAAGAACGCCCGCCTCTTCAAGCACCGCCTCGGCCATCTCTACTTTCATCCCGACATTCTCATGGCCATCGTGGAGCTGAACGTCGCCACGAAGAACAAATTTCTCAAGCTGTACACCGACGAGGAGCACCGCATCGTTGGTGACGCGCAGAAGCTGGTCGAGCACGGTCCGGCGATCGAACGCAACTTCGGTTACACGAATCCGGAGCTGATCGAGGAGATCGCGCGCTTTCGTGAGTTCAAACAGCGATTCGATGAATCGCGTGCCGAGTCGAACATCAAACATGATGTGATCACCCATCTCAAACAGAGCATGAGCAACATCCTCGCGCAGCTCGACCGCGGTCTCGGCGGCGACGAGATGGAAACCACCGCGGAGCTGCCATCGTCCTTTTTCAGTGAGGCAGAACAGTTGGAGAATATCTCCAGCCGTTTCGGAGGCGATCCCCATCTGCATCGCTATCTGATTCGCATCGCCGCAGCGATCGAGCTTGCCGATCCGGCGACGATGCCTGAGGAAGTCGCGCTGTTCCCGAACATCCGAGAGCTGCGTCTCGAGCCGTGGGAGATCGCCGCGTATCAGAAACTCTTCGATCGCCGAGCCCCGGAGGCAGAAGAGGACAAAGAGGAGCTGTGGATGCTGTACCTGCGCGCGGCTGCGCTGCGCCTGAAAGTCGATGAAGAGGCGACGATGCTCGCCGCGTCGATGGCTGCCGGAGTATCACCGGAGCCCGAAATTCTCTCGACGGCGAAGCAAAGCCTCGACTGCGGCAAAGAGCTCGACGAACAGTTCAACGATTTTCTGCACGAGGCGGTCTACTACTCGAACCCGAAAATCCTGCATCAGCTCTATCGCTCGCGATTCCGTCTGCTGCGCGGCTTCAGCGGACTCTGGCTGATTTACGATCGCGGCGGCCAGCCGGCTGGCGTGTGACGCGCCTCTATTTCGTGTAGTGCTGCGCGCCTTGCAGGTGAATCGAAACATACGGCTCATCGCCAACGACCCAACTGTCGTGGGGCACGGGAGGGATGTAGAACACGCAACCGGGTCGCAGCTCGACTCGAGAGCCGTCAGCGTAAGCGGCCACTGCGCTACCGGAGATCACGAGGCCGAGGTGTTCCACTTCGCACAGCGCGGTTTTGGCGGTGGGAGCAACATCTCGCGACCATTTCCATCCCGGCTGATACGTCGCTCTTCCGATCGTCGTGCCGTTCACAGTGACGACCTCGAATCGCCCTTTCGGAAACTCGCGCACCTCGTCCGGACTATCGAAATATTTGATCAAATCACCGTACATCGAGTACCTCCGCTACAATCGCCCGTCGTTGAAAATCTACCGCTTTCTCGAGGATGGACCGCGGCCGGGCAAGATCGTTGGCGTAGGCCGCAATTATGCCGAGCATGCGAGGGAGCTTGGCAATGAGCCGCCGTCGGAGCCGATCATTTTCTTAAAACCTCCGAGCGCGCTCCTGCCGCACGAGGGCACGATCATCCGCCCGGCGCAATCGCAACGCGTCGATTATGAGGGCGAGCTGGCGATCGTCATCGGCTCGCGGGCGAAAAACATCCGCGCCGATCGGTGGCGCGACGTGGTGCAAGGGTTCACGTGCGCGAACGACATCACCGCGCGCGACCTGCAGAAGAAGGATGTGCAGTTCACGCGCGGCAAGGGCTTCGACACGTTCTGCCCGATCGGCCCGTGCATCGAAACGGATCTCGATCCTGCCGACCTCGCCCTCGTCACGCGCGTCAACGGCGACATCAAACAGAACGGACGCACGAGCATGATGGTGTTTCCCTGCGGTGTGCTCGTCGAGTTCATCTCGTCCGTCATGACGCTCGAGCCGGGCGACCTGATCCTCACCGGCACACCCGCCGGCGTCGGTCCGCTGAATGCCGGCGACGTCGTCGAGGTGGAGATCGAAGGCATCGGCACGCTGCGCAACTATGTTGCGTGATATCCTGCTGCGGCAGTTTCCAAAATTGGTGGACGTGCCGCCGCACACGGAAGCGATCGGCGGCGCGGTTCGCGACATTTTGTTAGGCGCGACGCCGCTCGATGTCGACGTCGAATGCGACGATCCGCTCGGTTGCGCATCCGCTCTCGGCAAAGTGATCACCCTCGGCCGCGGCGACCTTACTGTTTATCGGGTGGTGGTCGACGGCCGCGTCTACGACTTCTCCCGCAAAACGGACCTCAGCCGGCGCGACTTCACCATCAACGCGATCGCCGTCGACCTCACCAGCGGCGACATGCGCGACCCGTTCGACGGCGAGCAGGATATCGGCCGCCGCGTGGTGCGGATGATTCACGCGCGCAATCTCGAGGACGATCCGCTGCGTATGCTCCGAGCGGTCCGCCTGGCGATTCGATTCGACTTCACGATCGACGATGCCACGGCGACTGCAATTCGCCGCCGCTCGGGCCGCATCGTCACAGTCGCGGCGGAACGGGTGACATATGAGTTGCACGCGATTTTCTCTGCCGGCAAATTTCGCCGCGCTCTGCGGCTGCTGAACGAGGCCGCGCTCGACGAGCCGCTGTTCGGCTATTCGATCGATCCTTCTCGATTTCCATCTGATGACCTGTCGCTCGCCGCTGCGTATGCGCTGCTCGTTCGCGATCCGCGCTCGTTTGCGGAGCGTTGGCGCTGGAGCGACGCGCTGCAGCGCGATGTGCGCACGCTCCAGCAACTCATGCGCGATCCAAACCTCATCGCGCTCTATGACGCCGGCGAAAAGCTCGCCCGTCAGTTACCGCTTCGCGCGGAAATGCCCGACTTCAGCATGAAACCGCTGCTGAACGGGACCGAGATCGCAACGCTGACGAAACTGCCGCCCGGCCCGCAGCTCGGGGCGATCAAACGCGCGCTGATCGAGGCGCAGCTTCGCGGCAGCGTGCGAACGCGAGAGGAGGCAGAGCGGTTCGTTACTTCGTCAGCGTGACGTGCAGCTCACCGAATGTGGTGTGCACGTTGATCCGCGAGCGGCCATTCGCGTTGATGAAATGCGTCGTGCCCGGCAGGATGCCCTCGTGATCTTCCCGATCCTCGCCGAAATCTGTGTGCACTTCGCCGACGCGCACCGACGCATTCAGCTCGTGAACCGAGGCGCGAGGCGTGCGCAGGTGGATTTCGCCGGCGCGCAGATCGGCGTTCACATTGCCGAAATCTCCCTCGAGAGTCACCTCGCCGTATTTCGTCTCGAGATCGACGCCGACTCCGCGCGGAACTTCGATGGTCAGCCGGTAATTCGTATGCCAGCTTCGTGCGCGCCAACTGTCCGCTGACGGTCCGAATTTTCGGCGGATCAACGCGTCATCGTTGTCGACGAAGATCTCCACGCCGACATCATTGACAACGCGTTGTTCGCGCGCGCGTTCGTTGCTGCCGTCGAAGTTGCGTCGCACGTCGCCGGATACCGTGATCCGGTCCGCGGAACCGTTGTGCACGATGATCTCGCCCGCAGGAATGTCGACGATCACGCGGCGGACGGAATGTTTGGGAACCGCGGCGGAGACCGCATGGGTCACCTCGTCATCGGCAAGAGCCGCCGTCGCAGCGAGCGCGACCGCGGCTAAAAGGAGTACTTTTCTCATGCGATAACTTTACGTCTTTGGGCCGGAAAAGTTCATAAACAGCTGAGGGACCGCGAACGGCCCCTCAGAGTACGACTCCCCAAAGTCGAT
>QHVY01000280.1 GCA_003223695.1 Acidobacteriota bacterium | reverse complement strand
TCATCTCCGGTGAGCGCCGCTATCGCGCCGCGCTGCTGGCCGGTCTCGACGAGATCCCGGCGATCGAGCTCGATGTCGATGATCAGGAAACACTCGAGATTGCACTGATCGAGAACATTCAGCGCAAAGATCTGACGCCGTTCGAAGAGGCGGAAGGCCTCCTGATGTTGCAGCAGCGTTTCAGCTACACGCACGATCGCATCTCTCAGGTGATCGGAAAGTCGCGCACCACCGTCACCGAGACGCTGCTGATCAACGACATTCCCGATCGCATTCGGGCGATGTGCCGCGAAGCGGGCATCTCGAACAAGTCGATCCTCGTGCAGATCGCCCGCGCCGGAAACGAGCAGGCGATGGAGCACGCGCTGCGGCGTGTCGCAGCAGGGGAAGTCTCGCGCGACGATCTGCGAAAGAAGCCGGAAAAAAAAGCGGGACGGCCGAAGCATTTCACGTTTCATTTCAAAGACAAGTCGCTGCCGTTCACTCTCAACCTCGCGTTTCGCAAGGCGAAGGTGGAGAAGGGCGAGATCATCGATGCGTTACGCGAATTGCTGCGGCGGTTGGAAGCGAAGTAGCGCTGTTCTCATTGTTCTGGCGCTCTTCTCAACGGCGCACGCCGCGCAATTCGAGCTCCCACGCGAGAGTTTTCTGATCGACGAAACCATCCCGATCGTCATCTCCGGATTGCCGCCGGGGGAAGAAGTGACCATTGCACTGCACAGCAGCGATTGGTCATCGAGCGCGACGTTCAACGCGGATTCCGCCGGTCTCGTCGACGTCACCCGCGTATCGCCGAAGCGTGGAACCTACAACGGCGTCGACGCGATGGGCCTCTTCTGGTCGGCTGAGCGATCAACTCCACGGCCGGCGCCAGGCTCTCCTCTTCCAACGACTGACAATCCGCCGCAACCGTGGCAGCTCACTGCCGAAGTTCACGGATCAATCGCGGCGACTGCGACGGTGCTCCGGCGCGTTGTCGCTGAAAACGTCGCCGTCACGATCGTGCGCGAACGAGGACTGGTCGGTGTTTTTTATCGGCCGGCAGGCGAGGGCCGGCATCCGGCGATGCTGGTGTTGCGCGGGTCGGGCGGGGGAGTGCCTCCTGCGTCTTCGGCTGCGGGTGGTCTGGCTTCGCACGGCTACGCCGTCCTGGCGCTGGCCTACTTCGGCATCGAAGACTTGCCGCCGTCGCTGTCGCACATTCCGCTGGAGTACTTCAAGACAGCGCTCGAGTGGATGTCGGCGCAGCCGTCCGTTGATCCGGCGCGCATCGGCGTGCTCGGCGCCTCACGCGGCGCAGAGCTCGCGCTGCTCCTTGGCGCGATCGATTCGCAGCTCCGAGCAGTTGTCGCGTACATGCCGAGCAATGTCGTGTGGGCCGGTTGCTGCGACAGGATCGATGAACCGTCATGGACGCCAGGTGGGCTGCCGGTCGCCTGGGCCAATCCTCGGCGGCCGGGCGACTTCATCGCCAATCGTCGCGCCGAAATCCCTGTCGAGCATATTCACGGAGGCGTCCTGCTGATCTCCGGAAAACAGGATGGTGTCTGGCATTCGACGGAAATGGCGGACGCGGTGATGAATCGTCTGCGACGCAATCATTTCGCCTATCCGTACACTCACCTCGCGTACGACAATGCCGGACACGCAATCGGAAGACCGGGAGCGCCAACAACGGACGTCGACAACGTCCGCCATCCGCTGACCGGGCGCGTCATGCACCTCGGCGGCACTCCGGCCGGGACCGCTCATGCGCGCGAAGATTCATGGCGACAGATGCTCGCGTTTGTCGACAAACAGTTGTGATATTCTCGCGCGTCGATATGCAACGCATCACAACCCTCATGGGCCGAATGGTGATGCGCCGCCCGGGCGCGTAGAGCCGTCTCTCAGACGGCTCGCCGGCTAAGAGCCGGCGCTACGTCGACCCGGGTCCCTCCGCACGTTTTCCCCAACTAACGCAAAGAACATTGAAGGAGGGGACGCATGTCCTACCGTTTCGATACGCTGGCAATCCATGCCGGTCAGGCGAATGATGAAGCCACCGGCGCAGTCACAGTTCCCATCTATCAGACTTCCACCTTCGAGCAGCTCGAGCCGGGCGTAAGCCGCGGCTACGACTACTCGCGCACCGCCCATCCCACCCGACGCGCGCTCGAGGAGAATCTCGCTGCACTCGAGGGAGCGCGTTTCGGGCTGGCGTTCTCCAGCGGTATGGCCGCGATTCACAACGTGCTGTCGACGCTGCGCGTGGGCGATCACGTCGTCACAACACAGGATCTCTACGGCGGAGCGTGGCGAATCTTCGTGAAGTACTTCGCGAAGTTCGGCATCGACTTCACGTTCGTCGACACGAGCGATCTCGCTGCGGTGGAGAAAGCGATCCGGCCGTCGACGCGACTGCTTTGGCTGGAAACGCCGTCGAATCCGCTGCTGAAAGTGACCGACATCGCCGCATGCGCAGCTATCGCGCGTCGTCACGGCATCAGAACCGTCGTCGACAACACGTTCGCCACGCCAGTGCTGCAACAGCCGATCGCGCTCGGCGCCGATGTCGTGGTGCACTCCACGACCAAGTACATCAACGGCCACAGCGACTGTCTCGGCGGTTGCGTCATTACAAATGACGAATTGTTCTACAACGAGCTGAAGTTCTTTCAGAACGCGATCGGCGCGGTTCCCGGACCGCAGGATTGCTTTCTGATCCTTCGCGGAATCAAGACGTTGTCACTGCGCGTCGAGCGTCAATGTGCAAGTGCGCGTCGCATCGTCGATTTCTTGCAGGAACGCGTGAGTCGTCTGTACTACCCGGGATTCGGGGCGATCGTTTCGTTCGAGGTCGAAGGGGACGCCGTCGAGTTCGCGCGCAGCCTCGAGCTCTGGACGCTCGCCGAAAGCCTCGGCAGCGTGAAGAGTCTCTTCTGTCATCCGGCGACGATGACGCACGCGTCGATGGATCCCGATGTGCGAAAGAGCGTCGGGATAGGCGACGGTCTGATTCGGCTGTCGGTCGGACTCGAAGATGTTCGCGATCTGATCGAAGATCTCGAACAGGCTCTGGTGGGCGGGAGGGTGGCATGCGCGAGGTAACGATCGGTCTACTGGGCTGCGGCACTGTCGGACAGGGATTCGTGAATCTTCTCAAGCAGGATCGTTTTCGCCCTCTCAGCATTGGCCGGATTCTCGTGCGCGATCTGTGCAAAGAACGGCCTGGAATTGATCGCGCACTGCTTACGACAAATGCGATCGAGGTGATCGACAATTGCGACCTCGTCGTCGAGCTGATCGGCGGCGTTCATTCCGCCGGCGCCTATCTGCGTCGCGCGCTGCGTTCCGGTCGCGATGTAGTGACCGCGAACAAAGCGCTGCTCGCGGATTCCGGTCGGGAATTGTTCGCGATCGCCAGGACGTCCGGCGCACGCGTCGGCTTCGAAGCGAGCGTTTGCGGCGGAATCCCGGTCATCCGGGCAATCGAGCACGGCCTCGCCGGCGACTCGATCGAGAGCATCATCGGAATCGTGAACGGAACGTGCAATTACATCCTCACGCGGATGGAGGAAAACGGCGCCGATTTCGACGCCGCCCTGCGGCTCGCGCAAGAGCGCGGGTTCGCCGAGGCGGATGCGACCCTCGATGTAAGCGGAGCCGATGCGCTGCAGAAAATGAGAATTCTCGCTGAATTGGCATTCGGCGCCGCGCATGCTCGAGTGAGGGTCCACGGAATTGACGACATCGATCGGGAGGAAATCGAACAGGCACGCTCGCGACGATGCGTGATCCGTCACGTCGCCAGCGCGCGGCGCTTGCCGGGCGGCGTCGAGCTGCGCGTCGAGCGACGCGAGCTGCCCGAGAGCCATCCATTCGCCGCCGTACGCGACGAGAACAATGCGGTCATCATTCGTGGGAGGGCGGTTGGGGAGCTGACGTTTGTGGGAAAGGGGGCGGGATCGCTGCCGACGGCGGCAGCAGTGCTGTCGGATGTGATCGAGCTTGCCGGACGGCGGAGGGCCGCTGTGCTCCGTGCGAATTTAACATAATCTATCTTATCGGACTCTGCGGAAAGCCTAGAATCGCAGCGGCAACATGAAGATCCTGACACGCTACATCCTCAAGGAAATGATCGGGCCCACCGCCCTCGGCTTCTCCTTCTACACCTTCATCATCCTCATGCGGCAGCTCTTCGATCTCGCAGGCATGATCATCAAACGTTCGCTGCCCGCGTCGACCGTCCTGGAGCTGCTGTGGCTGTCGTTACCGAACATCATCGTACTCACGGTGCCGATGTCGCTGCTGTTCGGAATCCTCATCGCCGTTGGCCGGCTCTCCGCAGACTCGGAAATCATCTCCATGCGCGCGCTCGGCATCTCCACGCGGATGATTTACCGTCCCGTCTTCATCTTCAGTTTCCTCATGTTTCTAGTGAACTTTTACTTGATGAACGTGTTGCTGCCCTTGGGCAACACGCGGCTCCAGGCGCTACGTGCGGAAATCTACACATCATCGATCGAGAAAGAGCTCCGGCCGCGCGTCTTTTACGACGAGTTCGCAAACGTAATGATTTATGTGAACGATATCGAGCCGCGCACCGGACGCTGGAAAGGGGTTTTTGTCGCCGACAGCCGCAGCGACGAATCGCAACAGGCCACGACGCCGGCGCAAGCGATTCAAGCTGCTGC
>QHVY01000279.1 GCA_003223695.1 Acidobacteriota bacterium | reverse complement strand
CATCATCGGCTGCGTGTCGACGATCTTCGCCTTCACCGTCTTCGGCAGCTCAACGCCGAGAGGACGACCCTCGTAGAACTGCACCTGCAGCTTGACTCCCGCCGAGAGCCACGCGGACGAGTCGCCGAGGTCGTCTTCGGAGATTTCGACCTGTTCGTAATTCTCCGTGTTCATGAAGTGATGCGCATGTCCGTCGGAATAGAGGTACTCCATCTCGTGCTGCGTGATGAACGCCTGCTCGATTTCGTCCTGCGACCGGAATCGATGCTCGAACTGATTCCCGGTGCGTAGGTTTCGCAGCTTCACCTGCACCATCGCGCGCAGATTGCCCGGCGTGTGATGGTGAAATTCCATCACCTTGCAGAGATCGCCGTTGAAGAGGACGACCATGCCTTTTCGTAGATTCGTTGCCTGCATGCGCGAGCCCAAACGGCTGATTCAGCAGACGTTATTCCAAATCACGATTGAAGAACCCTGATCGGCAGCACGATCGCCTGCAGCCCGTCAAACTGCAGACGCCGCTGGATCGCGTTCGGCGTCTCGTTGTGCAGCAGGCGGTAGTACCACTTCTCCTCGCGGAAGATCAGCCGGCCCATGAAGAAGATTGCCCGTGGATATTC
The DNA here is from genome assembly GCA_003223695.1 of Acidobacteriota bacterium. Lineage (GTDB taxonomy): Bacteria > Acidobacteriota > Thermoanaerobaculia > Gp7-AA8 > Gp7-AA8 > Gp7-AA10. The sequence continues at coordinate 7,063 of QHVY01000279.1, read as the reverse complement.
CTCCGCAATATTTCTGCAGACCTCAGTGATGCTGTCGACGGCTTCGGTGCCGATCGCGATTCGATAATCGGCGGCCATGCCCTGACCCTGCGCCCAGGCGACGTACTTCTGCAGATTCGAGCGCGTCTCGTCCTCGAGGCTCTCGATCTCCTGCGCGCCCTTGAACGACCCGGAGTCGACCACCGCCGCGCTCACGAAAATGAAATTCTTGAACATCCGCGGAAACAGCCGGTGAATCGATAGCACTTCATGGATGCCGAATCCCGAAAACGACTTCACCATGATCACAGCGGTCGGCACGTTCTTATCGAGGCGCGTGGACGCCTCGGCTCCCGGGGCGGGAGGGAGGTCTTTCAGCACATCATCGAGGCTCTTCATACCGGCGCTGACGCGCCGATAATGTTTGTGAATGGCGAACGCGATGCCGATCAGCACGCCGGTGATGGCGATGGTGATCCAACCGCCGGACGCGAACTTCTCGAAAATCGTAACGCCGAGGATGCTCGCGCACATGAGGAATCCGATGCCGTGGAGCAGAAGCCGGGGTTTCCAATTCGACTCTTTGTCGCGATCCTGTATGAAGTGTTTGGACATGCCTAACAACGAGAGCGAAAACGTGATGAACACGTTGATCGAATACATGACGACGATGATCGTCACATCTCCGCGTGTGTAGAGAAGTGCCGCGAGCGCAGCGAGACCCATCATCAGGATTCCGTCCTGCGTGACGAGGCGATCCGACAGTTGCGAAAAGCGGTGCGGCATCCACGAGTCGATCGCCATATTCGACAGAATGCGCGGGCCGTCGAGGAATCCCGCCTGCGCCGCTACGAACAGCAGCGCCGCCTCGGTCACCAGCGAGAAGATGACCAGGACTTTGCCCATCGGCCAGGTGCCGAATACGTTTCCGAGAAGCACTGCGTTCATCGTGCGTCCGGGAACGGGATGCGAATTCGTCAGCAGGTAGCTGAACATGATGCCGCCGGCGGTGAATGCGAGCGAGGTGGCCATCAGCAGCATCGTTTTGCGCGCCGTGGCCACGCGCGGCTCGCGGAGAATGGACACGCCGTTTGAGACGGCCTCGATTCCGGTGTACGTGCCGCCGCCGAGCGAATAGGCGCGCAGGATCAGCAACATCAGCGGCAGCCATCCGAGCGATTGCGCCGAGGCGTGAAAGTCACGCGCTGCGCCATGAAAAATCTGCGGCATCGTGCCGAAATCGCGTCCGATCGTGTAGACGATGAGAATCGCGTGCATGATGAGAAACGCGACGAAGATCGGCATGAGGAACGTGACCGACTCCTTCACACCGCGCAGATTCAGGACGACTAGTAAAATGATGATGATAATCTCTGCTATTAATTTGTAATGTAATAAAGAGAGCGGAAGAAACGACCAGATCTGATCGCAACCATTGGCGATCGATACCGTGATCGTCAGCACGTAATCAACGAGCAGCGCGCAGCCGGAGACCACACCGACGCGATTGCCGAGCATCTTCGTGGCCACGAGGTATCCGCCGCCACCGCCCGGGAAGTACTCAATAAGGTTTGAGTATGCGGTGGAGATCACCGCGATCGTGATCGCGGTCATCGCAGTGAGGATGATCGCGAGATGATTGTGCGCGCCGAGCGCTTTGTAGGCCTCTTCAGGACCGTACGCGGATGACGACAGCCCGTCGGCGCCGAGACCGACCCACGCCAGAAATGCGATCAGAGTTGTGTGGTGGAAGATCTCCGGATCGCTGACGTTGCGCGCTTTTCCGATCACGATCCGCCGCAGCCGGCGGATCCGCGTCTCTTCTCCTTCCGGTTTCTCCCGATCGGCCATCAAATCTCGATCTGCGCGCCGAGCTCGATCACCTGATTCGGAGGCAGGGAAAAGTACTGCGAAGCGCTGCTGGCGTTGCGCATCATCCAGGCGAAGACATGGTCGCGCCAAATAGCCATGCCCGGCGCGCGCGTGGCGATGAGAGTCTCGCGACCGAGGAAGTAGCTGGTGGTCATCGGAGCGAAGGCCACTGGTCCTTTCACCTTGCCGAGAAGCTCAGGCAAATTCGGGTCCTCCGTGAAGCCGAAATGGACGATGAGGCGAAAAACTCCGCTGCCGAGATCTTCCCACCGATATCGCTGCTCGTCCGCAACTCGCGCAGTTTCCTCCACTTCGATATTGACGATCACAACCGTCTGATGCATCACCTTGTTGTGCTTGAGATTGTGGAGCAATGCCGTTGGAATGCCCGTGCGCGCTCGCGACATGAAAATCGCCGTTCCGGGCACACGTGGAATGGTGTTGTTTTGCAGGTCGCGAATGAGATCATCGATCGAGAGCGCCTGTTGCGCGAGCCGCTCATTCAAGATGCGCCGGCCAGTGTGCCACGTCGTCATCATGGTATAGACGGCAATACCCACCACCAATGGAAACCATCCGCCTTCGGTGATCTTCACGATGTTGGCCGAGAAAAACGCGATGTCGATCGCCAGAAGAGGAGCGGTCACCGTGACAACGGTTGCCAGTGACCAATGCCATCGCTCGCGCTCGACGACCGAAAGCAGTGCGGTTGTGATTCCCATCGTCGCTGTGACAGCGACGCCGTATGCAGCCGCGAGATTCGTCGATGCGCGGAACGCGAGCACCAGACCGATCGAGCAGAGCATGAGAGTCCAGTTCACCGACGGGATGTAGATCTGTCCGATCTCCCGCGCCGAAGTGTGGCGGATCCGGAGGCGTGGAGAATAACCGAGCTGCACTGCCTGCCGGGTCAGCGAGTAAGCGCCGGAGATCACCGCCTGCGAAGCGATGATCGTGGCCACCGTCGCCAGCGCAATCAATGGATACTGCGCCCAATGCGGCGCGAGCAGAAAGAACGGATGCTCGGTGCCGCGCGGATGATGAAGCAGCAGCGCGCCCTGGCCGAGATAGTTGATCACCAGCGAGGGGAAAACGATCGCGAACCAGGCGATGCGGATCGGGCGCGCACCAAAGTGCCCCATGTCCGCGTACAGCGCTTCGCCGCCGGTGACGGCGAGAAAGACCGCGCCGAGCACGAGGAATCCTCGATGGCCATTCCTCACGAAGAATTCCACGCCGTAATTCGGATTGAACGCGGCGAGGACGTGCGGCTCCTGAACGATCTGCATCAGTCCGAGCAGCGCGATCACGGCGAACCAGACCATCATCACCGGCCCGAAGGCCGCGCCGACTCTTGCCGTGCCGAATCGCTGCACAAAGAACAGGAAGACCAGAACGACGACAGTCACCGGAACGACGAACGGCGAGAAGGCCGGCGTGGCCACCTCCAATCCTTCGATCGCGCTCAGCACCGAGATCGCCGGCGTGATCATGCCGTCGCCATACAGAAGCGCGGCGCCGAAGAGACCGAGGGACACGAGAGCGAAGCGCTGTCGGCGATCGCCACGCGCGCCGACGAGCGACATCAACGCCAGGATTCCTCCCTCACCGCGATTGTCCGCGCGCATCACCAGTGCGAGGTACTTGATGGAGATGATGACAATCAACGACCAGATGATCAGCGACAAGGTGCCGAGCACGTTCGCATGGGTCGGCGGCACTCCGTGTTCGGGGCGGAAACACTCCCGCAGCGCGTAGAGAGGGCTCGTCCCGATGTCGCCGTACACTACTCCGAGAGCGCCGAGTGAAAGGGTGACGAGATACCGCCGGCTGCTCTGCTGCGATGCGGGTTCCATCGACGCGAAGGCGGCAAGGTACCACAACAGATTCCCTTGCTATACTGCCGCCCCCGGGTTTGCTGATGAGAAAGAGGATAGCGGTGTTGGCCGTGTTCTTCACGGCAGCGATGGTGCGCGCGCAATGCGTGTCGACTGTGCAGCCGATCAGCCAACCGTTCAGTTTTCCAAATCACGCGGCAGGTCCGATCGCTACTGACGGAACGATTCTTGGCCTCGCGAAGAACGACACGAGCACCTGGAATTCGACGCGAATCTGAATCAAATCACGGCCGAGCGATCGATTGCCGCGAGCTCGATCAACGGCGCGACCCATCTCTTCTGGACAGATTCGGAGTTCGGCCTCTTCTATCAACGGACGGACGCGACGGCCATGCTGCAGCGGATCGACCGCGCCGGAAATCCGAACGGCTCGCCGATTCCGATGCCGCACACGTGGTCCTTCAATGATGAATTCGACGTCACGTGGAACCACACTCTCAGCGCATACGCCGTCGTGCACTCGGTGACATTCGGCCTCGACCGCGGCCTGTGGCTGTCCCTCATTTCACGCGAGGGTAATGTTCTGACGGACGTCACAATTACATCGTTCGAAGCATATCCAGCGCAGCCGCGTGTGGCGGCGTTTGCAAACGGAACTGTGGGTGTTGTCTGGGCGCGTTCCGGTCCGTCTCCGGCCACGTTCATGACACTTGTGAGCGGCACAGCATTGAACGAGAGCGATGTCACAGAACGGCAGGTCATCAGGCCGCGAATGGCATCGGATGGGAATTCGATCCTCTTCATCTTCACCAGTCCGAAAACCGGCGGCGGAACGGAGCTGCGATACGTCATCGTGAATGCGGCTGGGACGATCAAAACCGCCGATTCATCACTGATGAGCGGCAGCGGTTCCGATATCGCCGCAAGCTCGTTGATCTGGAATCCGACGCTCGCGGAATGGGCATTGGTCTACATCGACGCGACGATCGGGCTGAATGTATTTGCCGACACTCGTCTGCGGCGTTTCGCCTCGATCGGAAGCAGCTCGCAGAGCGACACGCTGCTCTCGCCCGACCCGCTGCACAGCCGCCTGTCTGCGCCATTCCCGATCGTGTTTCTCGCGAATGGATACGTCGCGTCGATTCAGCAAATAGGTCCCGACGCGCAGGGCAGTGAATCGTATCTGGTCCGGCTGTGCCCATTTGTCGCGACGGCGAAGGCTGATCATCCAACCTGGCGGCCCTTCGCTCCGGTCACGTTCACCGCGACCGGCAGCGGCGGGACTCCCGGATACGCGTTCCAGTGGCAGTTCGGCGACAACGAGTCAGCCACCGGCACTGTCGTGCAGCACAGTTACAACGTCCCAGGCACGTACACCGTGACGCTGACTGGAACAGACGCCGCGGGTGCGAAGTCGATTACAAAGATTACCATCACCATCACGGCCATCGGGCGTCAGCGGACAGTGCATCACTAACGTGAGTAGCGCCGGCCACTGGCCGGCAGGTCTTCGCGCTTCGAGCGCGCGGCGCTACCCGGCACTCGCTTCGTCCGACGCCGTCGCGAGAAGCTCGACGAATCGGTCCGATGGCACCGGAGCTTTGACCAGATAGCCCTGCATCTGATCGCATGAATATTTCTTCAGGAACGCCGACTGCTCCGTGAACTCCACGCCTTCGGCGATCACTTTCAGGCGCAGACTGTGCGCCATGGCGATGATCGCGGTGACGATCGCCGCGGTGTCGGGATCGTGCGTGATATCGCGGACGAACGACTGGTCGATTTTCAGCGTATCGATCGGGAAACGCTTCAGGTAGCTCAGTGATGAATGGCCGGTGCCGAAGTCGTCGAGCGAGATGCGAATTCCGAGCTTCTTCAGCTCGTACAGCGTGCGCACGCTCGTCTCCGGACTCTGCATCGCGCTGCTCTCGGTGATCTCCAGCTCGAGAAGTCGCGCCGGGAGGCCGGTCTCGTCGAGGATCTCCTCAACGCGTTCGAGCAAGTCCGGCTGTTGGAGCTGACAGACGGAGAGATTGACTGCGAGAGACAGCGAACGATATCCGGCATCGTGCCAGGCCTTCGCCTGCGCGCAGGCGACGCGCATCGCCCACGTGCCGACCGGGATCATGACTCCAATCGCTTCGGCGAGCGGAATGAACACGGTTGGCGGGATCATGCCGAGGGTGGGGTGATTCCAGCGGAGGAGCGCTTCCATTCCGCTGATTCGTCCGGTGCGGAAATCGAAAATCGGCTGGTAGTGGACCGCGAGCTCCTGATTGACCAGCGCTTTTCGCAGTCCATGCTCGAGCGCGATGCGCTGCAGCGCTTTCGCGTTGATGAACGCGTTGAAGAGCTGATAGTTGTCGCGGCCCTGCTCTTTCGCCTGATACATCGCGGTGTCGGCGTTTTTGATGAGAGTCTCGGCGTCGAATCCGTCGTCGGGATACAAACTGATGCCGATGCTCGTGGTCATGAAGAATTCGCGACCTTCGATCTGGAACGGATAGCGAACTGCGTCGATGATTTTCTGCGCCACCAGCGCGGCATCCTCGGCATGGGGCAGGTGAGGGAGAAGAATCGTAAATTCATCGCCGCCGAGCCGAGCGACGGTGTCGCTCTCGCGGACGCACGACTGCACGCGGCCGGCGACCGCCTGCAGAAGCTGATCGCCGATGTTGTGTCCAAGTGAGTCGTTGATGACTTTGAAGCGATCGAGATCGAGGAAGAGCACCGCGATGCGGGTGTGCGCGCGCTGAGCATGCGAGATCGCCACCGTTAGGCGGTCCTTGAACAGCAGCCGGTTCGGCAACCCAGTCAGTGCATCGTGATACGCCAGATGCTTGATCTGCTCTTCGGCATAGGTGCGCTCAGTGATGTCGCGAACGACGCAGACCAGACCACCACCTTCGATTGCACTGATGGAGATTTCCTGCGGGAACGTCAAACTGTCGTAGCGGAGGCCGGGCGCTTCGCCGCGCCAGCGGCCGCGCTGTTTCACAATCGGCAGAATCGTGCTGGTGAATCGTTCGTACGTCGGCGGCTCATACAGCGCATTCAGCGGAAGGCCAATGATCGACTGCGGATCGGGATAGCCGTACAACTTTGCCAGGGCATCGTTGACGACGGTGAATTCGAGGCGATCGTTCACGATGCCAATTCCATCCATCGACGCCGTCATCGCTGCCGATTGTTTGCGGAGAGTCTCCTCTGCGCGTTTGCGTTCCGTGACGTCGTTCGCGACGTGCAGGAATCCGGTGAGCCATCCATCCTCACGGCGCAGAGCGGTCACGGAGAGAAGGACGGTAATCGTCGTCCCGTCTTTTTTCACGTAGGTCCATTCGCGCTCCTCGAATCCTTCACGATCGGCGCGATGT
>QHVY01000278.1 GCA_003223695.1 Acidobacteriota bacterium | reverse complement strand
GACCTGCTCGAAGAAGTGTTCGAAGACGAGGAAACGAAGCGCGAGATCATTCTCGATTTTGCAAAACGCACAAAACTGAACAGGCGGCTCGTGTCATGGCTGAGCGAACAGCGCCCCGGCGCGCTTGCGGAAGTTCTCATCGGCGGCCTGCCGCGCGAACGTGACGGTTCGGGCGAACTGCCGAAATTCGATCTTCTTCCGGTCCCGAACTATTTTTTCACTCGCGATCCGCAGGTCGTTCTTGGATCGGGCATCGTCGTGTGCGGAATGGCGACTCAGGCTCGGCGGCGCGAGGCGTTGCTGTCGAAGTACATGTTCGAGCATCATCCCGCTTTTCGAGAGAGTTGCCTGTTCAAAGTGGACTTCATGGCCGGTGACGCACCCGAACGCCCGCCGCGAGGAAACTGGCCGACGATCGAGGGCGGCGATCTGCTCGTCGCGCGTCGCGATCTGCTGATCGTCGGTCAAACCGAGCGAACGAACGCAGCAGCGATCAAGCAGCTCGCAAAATCGCTGCAGGAGGTCGGCTCTGGCGTGAAGAGCATGATCGTCGTCGAGTTACCGAAGCAGCGCTCGTTCATGCATCTGGATACCGTGTTCACGTTCACCAACACTGATGAGTGTCTGATCTACCCGCCGGTGATTCTTCCTGGTGGAAGCCAGGCGGCGAAAGTGATGTCGATCGACCTGACGCGCAAATCGATTTCGTACACGTCGCAGAAATCGCTCCTGGCGACGCTGAAGCGAAACGGCCTCGATCTCGACCCGATTTTCTGCGGCGGAAAGAAAGCGATCGACCAGCAGCGCGAGCAATGGACGGACGGCGCGAATGCATTCACGCTGGCGCCAGGAATCGTGATGCTCTACGAGCGGAATGTGCGCACCGCCGAGGAGCTCGCGTCGCACGGCTATCACATCATCTACGAGGACGACCTCCTCCTCGGCCGCGCGGAGCTGGAGACGTGGACGAAAAAGAAATATGCGATTCAGGTACAGGGCCACGAGCTCTCGCGCGCGCGCGGCGGGCCGCGGTGCATGACAATGCCGCTCGAAAGAGACGAGGTTTAGATGTCATTCCGAGCGTAGCGAGGAACCGGTGTTGAGGGGCGGCGCCAAGACTGTGGCGATATCGTCGTACCGCCCGACCCACACCGATCCCTCGCTACGCTCGGGATGACAACCAAGCTCGCCGTCATCGCCTTTGGCGGAAACGCACTGCTGCGCCCGGAGGATCGCGGGACGCACGAGGAGCAGGTGGCGCGGGCGAAACAGGCCGCGCGCTGGATCGCCGAGCTGGTCACTCGCGGTTACCGATTGCTCGTCGTGCATGGGAACGGGCCGCAGGTCGGAAACATCCTCGTTCAGGCGGAAGAGGCTTCGACGAAGGTGCCGCCGCAGTCGATCGACGTCGCCGTCGCGCAGACGGAAGGCTCGATGGGATTTCTTCTCCAGCAATCGATTCGCAATCGCCTCGAGAGCATCGGCAGTAACGCGCAAGTTGCCACCGTGCTGACAGAAGTGCAGGTCGATCCCAACGATCCGGCGTTCAAGCGGCCGACGAAACCGATCGGCCCGTTTTTTACTCGCTACCGCGCCGAAGCGCTCGAACGCGACCTCGGATGGACGATGCGCGAGGATGCGGGACGAGGATGGCGGCACGTCGTCCCTTCGCCGCGGCCGTTGAAAATCTTGAACATCGATTTGATTTCGCACCTGCTCGATTGGGCGAACGTCGTGATCGCCGCGGGCGGCGGCGGCATTCCTGTCGTTCGCGGCCGCGATGGGCAATGGCGCGGGATCGACGCGGTAATCGATAAGGATTACGCGTCAGCCCTTCTCGCTGCGCAGCTCAAGGCCGATCTCTACGTCGTCCTGACCGGTGTCGCGCGAGTGTCACTCGACTTCGGAAAACCGGAGGAGCGCGCGCTCGATCGAATGACCGTCGATGACGCCGAGAAGCATCAGCGCGACGGACAATTTCCACCAGGTTCGATGGGACCAAAAGTTGAAGCCGCGGTGCAGTTCGTACGCGGCGGCGGCGGCGAGGTAATCATCACCGATGTCGATCATCTTCGCGACGCTTTGGAGGGGCGGGCGGGGACGCGGATTGTGGCCTAACCACGCTCGCGTAAGCGATCGAACGTCCAGATGCCGTAGTTGTGGCCATCGGCCCAATTGGGCTGCAGCGCGTAGTTGCCGATTGGCGTCACGCTCTCCAGTTGAAACGACGCCGGCACATATCGCGGCTTCGGACCCATCGACATCCGGCCGAAGAGGTCCGGCTCGCCGGAGCAGGAGGCGCATGGACAGGCGCGGCGAAGCTGTTCGAGCGGATAGTATGATTCGTGCCCGTCGTCCCAGATGACGACGAGCTCGTTGCCTAACACTTGCCAGGATTGCGGGCGCATGCCGACTTACAAATTGACCATCGAGTACGAGGGCACTCGTTACTCCGGTTGGCAGGCGCAGGGTAACACGCCGAAAACGATCCAGGGCCGCCTCGATCGCGTCGCGCGCGAGTTGTTCGGCGACGTCGAGATCGGCGGTGCGGGACGAACGGACGCCGGCGTGCACGCGGCCGGGCAGGTCGCGCACCTGCGCACGCACAAAGCTCTCGATCCGATCGCCATGATGCGCAAGATGAACGATCTTCTGCCGCATGACATCACAATCGTCGGCGCCGCGCGCGCGAGCGATCGTTTTCACGCGCGGCATGACGCCGTTCTGCGCGTCTATCTTTATCAGATCGCAACACGCCGCACGGCATTCGCGAAATCGTTCGTCTGGTGGATCAAAGATCGTCTGAATTTCGACGCGATGCGCAATGCGGCGAATGTCATAGCCGGCCGTAACGATTTCAGCGCGTTCACCGACCGTCGACTGAAACAAGATGAATCGCGGATCGTGGTCGTCGAGTCATGTGCCGTCGAGCGCAGCGAAGAATTGATTCTCATGCGCATCGTCGCGTCGCATTTTCTGTGGAAGATGGTCCGGAAGCTCGTCGCGTTTCTGGTCGAGATAGGACGCGGTGCAGCGACGGCCACAGATCTCGAATCGCGACTGCGCGCTGATGCGGAGCTTTTCCAGCCGACTGCTCCGCCGTCCGGGCTCTTTCTCGAAGCGATCACATACGGCGAGCCGTTCAACCGGCCGCTGCAGCCGATCGTGCCGGTGCTGCGGTCATGACCGAATCGGAATTGATCGAGCGCCTGCGCCGGCTGTTTCCGAAGATCGGCGATGATGCGGCGGTTGTCGGAGATCAAGTGATTACCACGGACATGCTGATCGAGGATGTCGACTTCACACGAGCCGTTCCGATGGAATCAGTCGCCCGAAAAAGTCTGACTTCGAACCTGTCCGATCTTGCTGCAATGGGCGCCCGGCCATCATTCGCTGTCGTCGCCCTCGGCGCACCGAAATGGTTGGACATCATCGCTTTCATGAGTGCGATGGCCGAAGCGGCGCAAAAATATTCGATCGAGATCGTTGGCGGCGATTTGTCACGGGCAGAAAAACTGGTTGTCTCGATTGCGGCGATCGGCATTGCCAAGCGTCCGCTGCGGCGGAGCGGTGCGAAAGCCGGCGATCGCGTTTACGTCAGCCGGCCGCTCGGGGCATCATCCGCGGGGCTGCAACTGCTGCAAAGTGGCTGGCCGCGCGATCTGCCGTACACGCAGCGCGAATTCGCAGAATCTGTGATTCGCCGGCACATCGATCCTGAACCTGAAGTCACACTCGGTATCCCGCTTGCGTCGATCGATGCGGTCAACGCATGCATCGATATTTCCGACGGCCTCTCGACCGATCTGCATCACCTCTGCGACGCGTCGGGAGTCGGTGCGGAAATCGAACGCGAGCGCCTTCCGGTTTTCCCTGACCTCACTGCGATTGGTCCGGCAATGGGCATCGACGTCCGTCGCGCTGTGCTGCACGGCGGCGAGGAATACGCGCTGCTGTTCACGTCATCGATGCGCGAATCGGAGCTTAGCGAGCGCGTCGGCCGGCCGGTGTATGCGATCGGAAAAATTGTTGTCGAACGAGGAGTGCGCATCGACGGCGAGCAGCTGCCCGCCGGCGGCTTCGATCACTTCGCGTGACGGTTCGCTAAATTCGAAGCGACCGCGCAAACGAATGCGCCGATGCCGAGGGTTGTGCGCACGGCGTGGGCGCGGCTCCAGTTACGCGTCAGCGATTGCGAGCGGTCGCTCGGATAATCGCTCGCCGGCTGCGCCTCGAGCTCTTTGTTGATCGGCACCGTGACCATGATCGTCGCCGCGAGCACACCGGCGAGACCGATCGCTGTGGCCGTGTCGAGAAAGCGCTTCATTGGACGGACTCCGCGCGAGCCGACTGCGAGCGTCACTGCCGTTCCGAGCGCCACCGGTCCGATCGCGTTGAAGTAGCGTTTGATCGCGAGATCGGCCGCGCGACGATCACTGCGCGACGGCAGCTCGTACTCCCAGCCGGGCATCAACGCCGCTTCGCCAAATCCGAGGGAACCCGCCAGCAGACCCGACGTGGTGACGTTGACGAACCGGAGAATCGACTCGATCGAGCGATTCATACCGGGAAAATACTAACACTATTTGTATACGAATTGCTGGAATGTCACTTCTGAAGCCGTTTTTCCAGCTCCTGCAGCCGCTTCTCGAGATCGTGAATCTGCTTGCGCAAGTCTTCGTTCTCGCCCGGCTCGATCAGCCTTCCACGCCACAGACCTTTCGGCAGGTCGGGCATCGCGCGGCCCA
>QHVY01000136.1 GCA_003223695.1 Acidobacteriota bacterium | reverse complement strand
CTCCGGAGTTTTTGGAGTGACGATCTCCACCTTCGCGCCGTTCGGCACTTTCGCGTAGACATCGACGACTTTGCCGTTCACCTTGCCAGCGACAGCGTCCTTCGCCAAACGCTTTCCGATGGACGCGGCAACATCCGCTACAGTCGCGTCGTCGGGAACTTCTTTCTGGGATCCATCCGGTAGCTGTACCTGCATAAGAAACGGGAATGTTGAATGTTGAATGTTTAATGTTGAATGTAAGAGATTCGTCTTCTCCATTTAACATTCAACATTAAACATTCAACATTCTTCGTCCTCATCCTCCAAAAAAAAACAGGGCCGATTGCTCGGCCCTGTCGTGATAATCGTCAATGGAGATTCATCGACAGGGCGGTGAGCCCGTCGTCGTAAGTGTCGAACGCGTGGTCGTTCGATTCATGGCTGGCGAGTATAACTCGAAACTGCGTCGGCAACTTCCGGATAAATGTGTAGCACGCTCGTGAGTTGCGAGATTTCCAGAAGCGTCTGAAATCGCGGAGAGACTCGGGCCAGCCGCGCGTCGCCGCCCCGATCGCGTGCCCGCTGGCTTGTCAGGAGCAAGCACTCGATTCCGGAACTGTCGATGCGCTTGACTCCGCCAAGATCGATGATCAGGCGCGTCCGCCCCTCGATCAGCAGACGGGTTACGGTCTCGTTCATCGCATCTTCGGCGGGACCGAGGACGAGAGAGCCCGCCGGGGCGATGACGGTGATGTCATTCTCATTGCGGATCTCCAGCTTCATCGCGACTAACCTGCCCGTTTGCCCTCAGTCTAACCGAGCATGAAGCTGAAGATGCTCGGACTCCTGTTTTTCTCTCTTCCGGTTTTGGCGGTGCCGCCGCGCATCGTGAACGGCTCAGTCCAAGCTGTGCCGTCCCTCGCGCAAGCCGAGGCGGTGGGGAACGGGTGGGTGGGGTATGCGATCGCGACGCCGAAAAGCTTCTCTTCGTGCGGCTGCAGCCTCGCGTCCGAAAACAACAACATCTCGCAAGGCGACGATGTGGGCCCGGGCGCATCGACGGTTTTCGTGTTCATCCGCATGCGCGATGGCCAGGCGGACCGTTTTCGATTCTTGTCGCCCGACTGCAATATCAACGCGGCCGGGCAGACAATCGGCTGGATCGACAACGTCAGCGAGCGTGAGAGCGTCGCATTTCTGAAGCGGATCGCTGATAGCGGTTCAGGTCATGCTTCCAACGGCGCTCTGCTCGCGCTCACGTTGCAAGCAGCGGGAACCGACGCGCTCATCGATATCGCACGTCACAACGCGAGTGGACATGTGCGCGGGCAGGCCCTTTTCTGGCTTTCGCAGCAGGCGGGCGAGAAGGCCGCGGCAGCGCTCCGCGACGCTGTCGAGAACGATCCGGAGGAGCAGGTGCGCGCCAAAGCGGTGTTCGGGATTTCGCAATTGCCGAACGATGAATCGATCCCGATGCTGATCGATCTGCTCAAACACAACCGCAGCCGCGAGGTGCGAAAGAAAGCGGCGTTCTGGCTGGGACAGAAGAACGATCCGCGCGCACTGCAGGCGATCGAGGACATTCTCCGGAACTGAACGTGGCGCCGGCTCTCAGCCGGCGCAATCCGACTAAGAGTCGGCTGTACAGGCACCGCCGCTGCATCAGCCCGGCTCATGCGAGGGAGTCGCTTTCTGCGGCAACTCGGTCCGGGACTGCTCGCGGGCGTTTCGGACGACGATCCGAGCGGCATCGGCACCTATGTCCAGGCTGGAGCTTCGTACGGATACGCGATGCTCTGGACCATGCCGCTGCTGGCCTTTTTCATGGTCCCGGTTCAGGACCTCAGCGGCCGCCTCGGCCGCGCGACTGGACATGGCATCGCCGGGAACATCCGTCACGAATATGCGCCGTGGGTCGCATGGACCATGCTGCCGCTGATCGCCTTCAACAATGTGGTTACGCTCGGCGCCGATCTGAACGCGATGGCAGCGGCGGCGCGAGCGCTCTTCGGCGGACACGCGCTCCTATGGGTTTTTTCGATTGCCGTCGTCTCACTCGCGCTCCTGATCATTCTTCGCTACAGGATGTACGTGAATTTTCTGAAGTGGCTGACGCTCACACTGGCATGCTACGTAGCCGTTCCGTTTGCAACGGATGTTCATTGGCGCGAAGCGATCGCCGCGACCATCTTCCCGCATGTTGCGCTGACTCAGGATTACCTGGTGCTGCTCGTCGCTGTGATCGGCACGACCATCAGCCCTTACATGTTTTTCTGGCAGGCGGAAGAGGAGGCCGAAGACATCGATCACAGGCCGCGGGCGAAGGCGGCGAAGGATTCGACCACGGCGCGAAAACACATGGCGCGAATTCGGACCGACACCGTCACGGGCATGGTGGTTTCGAATCTCATCGGCTATTTCATCATTCTCGCTGCCGGAGCAACGCTGTTCGCGCACGGCGAACGAGGCGTCAAAACCGCCGGCGAAGCTGCGCAAGCTCTGGCGCCGCTCGCCGGTCCTGCCGCGAGGTGGCTCTTCAGCATCGGCATCCTCGGCAGCGGCTTGCTCGTGCTGCCGGTGCTCGCAGGATCGGCGGCGTATGCGGTTGGCGAAGCGCTCGAATGGTCAGTCGGGCTCGATCGCTCCGTACGGCGTGCTCGCGCCTTTTATGCGGTGTTGATCATTGCCGTCGCGGTCGCTGCCTTATTGAATGTCTTTCGCGTCAATCCGATCCAAGCTCTTGTCTGGGCGGGCGTCGTCAACGGAATCGTGGCGACGCCTGCTCTGATTGTTCTGATTCTTCTGACCACGAGAGAAGAACTGATGGGATCTTTCAAGGCCACACCAGCCTTGCGCGCGGGCGCGTGGGCGACCGCTGTGGTGATGTTCGTCAGCAACGTCGCGATGCTGGTGACGCTGTTTTAGGTGGGCGCAGCTCGATGAAGCCGTTACTCGCGGCCGGGTTGCGACTGACGCCATTCCCCGAAGCGCCGCCAGCGCGAAGATTCGTTTGGAATTGCGTTGCCGGCTCTGCTTGTGATCCGCTGCCGCACCTGACGAAGACCTGAACAGATGTATCTCGTCTGGAAGGGTGATTGTGACCGTTTCGCTTGCATTGCCACCATTGACACTGACGATCACAAAAGCGATCGACAAAGCTTCGTCTCAATTAATGTCTTGGGATTGAGGTCCACACTCATGTACTCGAACGCGCCGGTACACGGCGACGGCAGATCGCCGTTGATGTTTGATCTGGACGTACGGACTTCCGCACGAGCCGCCAAATAGATTCGCAGCGGCGAGAAGTGCCGCGAATCTTGGCGTAAAATGGCGCCTTCGTCCGAATCGGAAAGGAGTCTTCATGAATCGCAAAGCTGCATTTCTGTTGTCCGTTTGTTCTCTGTTGATCACTTCAGCCGCGCTGGCATCCAGCAAGCCGACCATCGCTCGACCACTCGGAATTTCTCCGTGGTCGCCAATTCGTTCAGCAGCATGCTGACGAACGAATTGGCGACCACGGAGAAATTCCGAGTGGTCGAGCGCTCGAAACTGGAGCACGTTCTCAATGAACAGGATCTCGCTGCGTCGGGCCGCGTGGCTAAGGGCACGGCGGCGAAGGTCGGCAAGCTCACCGGCGCCCAGTATCTGGTCCTGGGAACAGTCTCGTCGTACCAGGAGAACACGTCGGGCGGCGGTGGCGGGCTCAATTTCCACGGCTTCTCGGTCGGTGGACACAAACAAGACGCGTACATGGCGGTTGATCTTCGCGTTGTCGACACGACAACGGGTGACGTCATGTTCACACGCACCGTGGAGGCGCGATCCAGCAGCTATGGCATGCACGGCTCCGGCTACGTCGGCGGAATGTCTGGTGGCCTCGGCAAATACGAGAAGACGCCGGCCGGCAAAGCGATCCGCGCCTGTCTCATGGAAATCACCGACTACCTCGGCTGCGTGATGGTCGATAAGGACTCCTGCGTCGAGGATTACAAGGCGAAAGAATCCAAACGCCGCGAGAACACCAAGAAGTCAATCAAGATCGAATAAGGCTCACCATTCGATGAGTCGGTCCGGCAGCGGCGTTCGCGCGCCGCTGCCGTCGATGATCTCCACCTGCACATCCGTGTACGTCGCCGCGGTCCGTCAGTAGCGCGTGATATCTCGTCGTCGCGCTGTGCAGAAGGATGTCCACGCCGCGAATTCCGCTGGGCGACAGCGCCCAACCCGACACCGTCAGGCTTCTGCCGGCAACGCGTTCCTCGCGCGGAAAATCGACGAAACCGAATGTGCGACCGAGGTAAACCGGCTGACCGTTGAGCATGCGCTCGAGGTCCGCCTGCTGTTCTGGACGGCGGAGGCGCAGGCATTCGGGACAATTCGCGGGAACGGAAAACACGAAATCGCCGCCGACACGATGATCGAATTTGCGCAGAAACACGAGATGTCCATTCGCAAGCTCGCGGCGAAGCCATGCGTGCACTTTGTCGCTCTGACCGCGAAGCCAATCGTCATGAACGACGATGATCGAACATCCGAGCTTCGCGATGTACGCGGTCATCTCGCTCGTCCACTGCTTCTCGAACGCGCGCTCGCGAAGATGCCAATGCGTTGTCGGCTCGAAGCCGGACGTGCCGTTGAGTGTCAGGCGGTGATGAAACGTTTCGCTCAGGAGGTACAACGCCTGTGCGTTTCCTTCTTCGACCGGCAACTCGAGGAACGCACCGCGATACGGCGCCTCGCGAATCCAGCGGTACACCGGATCGATTTCCGTGATCGCGTGCTCCCATCGAACGCGCGGGCGCATGTCGAAGACGGCGATCGCCAGCAGGATCACGAAGATGAGATTGCGGCGGCGACGCATTAGCGCCGCAGCGCCGAATCCGGCCGTGACGGTCAGCCCGACGTAAGTGATCGTCGCCCATCGCGCGGGAACGCGAATGCTTTGAAATGCTTCGATGCGGTGGTAGAGCATCGAATGAAAAAATCCGTGCATGCCGAAGGAGCCGAGGAGGCCGATGACGATCCAGAGGCATCCGATCCAGAACGCGACCGGCAATCGCAAGCCGCCTCGCCATGCTTCGGGCCGGCGAATCCAAAGGCGAATGAAGATCAGGAGCAGCAGAAACGTGAACGGGAAATCGCTGCTGCTCACGCTAAGGAGACGAATGCCGGCGATGCGCAGGATGAATTTCGGCGCGATGGCACCCCAGTAGCTGACGATGGCAAGGAGGACGATGGCCACATCGAGGATGCGCAGAGTGGAGGACAGGCGATCTCGCCTGTCCGGACAGGCAGGATTGCCTGTCCTCCACATCACCAGCGCCGCGGCGGTGAGAAAGAGCACGAACAAGCCTGGAAAAAGGTGGCGCTCCGGTTGTGTTTTCTCCGCCGGGATCAGATCGCCGTATGTTTTGCTGGCGAAGGTCGGTGTCAGCCAGTCGGTCCAGGTCGCAGAGCCCCACATGACCTCGTCCGGGTCGCGTTTCAGCTTATACAGCTCGGAGACAACTTTGTACGGCCAAAGAACCGGCAGCATCAGCGCGATCGCGAGTCCGCCGCAGACCACCAGTCGGACCCAAAATCGCCAATCAGTTCTGTGGTCGATCACCGCGAGAATGAAGACGGTGATTGCGGCGGTGAGCGTGCCGAACAGAAAATAGTGAATGTTCGTTAGGCCGTTCATCAGTACCGCGCCGCCGAAAGCGGCTGCGCTTCGCCATGAGGACTGATGCCAGTAATGCAGCAGCGCCGCGAGGATCAACGGCAGCCATCCGCCCCAGATGATCTGCAGGTGCGGCATATGGTCAAATCGGAATGGCACGAAGGCGTAGAGAACGCCCGCGACAATCGCTGCCAGCGATGATCCGGTCGCGACCCTGGCCAGCACCCACGCGCCGTAGCCGCAAAATGCAAAGCCGGCGATGAACATGACGTTGTAGATCGTGAGTGGCGAGCAGCCGGCAAGGTAAAACGGCAGTGCGAGGATCGCGATGCCGAACAGATTCTCGCTATACGCGATCGGGTATTTGCCGGGATAAAAAATCGGCGCCTGGTAAATGTTCGCAACGTGATGCGTGGCGTCGTAGAGATCCCAGTCGAGGATCCACGTGTTGAGCAGAGGGTCGCCGAGGTCGGAGGTGCCGGTGGAGAGGCGGATGGCGAGCGGCCACGTGAAGATGATCGCCAGCAGCAGAAAAAATCCGAAGACGGCGAGCTCGCGTCCGACTGTTTTCAGTGCCGGCATTACACCATGGCAAATGCGCGCACCGGAAATGAGCCGAGCCCGTGGACTTTCGGCGGCACGGCGAATAAGCGGATCTCGCGCTCGTTCGGCAGCGAGTCGAGATTCGTCAGGTGTTCGATGATGAGAATGCCGGCGCGCAACAATTCCGTATGGGCGGGACGGGTGAGATCGGCGGTGTCGTCGATGTTGTACGAGTCGATCCCCACCACGCGCACGCCGCTTTTTGCCAGCGCTTCCGCAGCGCGCCGCGTAACGAACGGATGCTCGTTGCTCCAGTACTTCTCGTTGCGCCAGTGACGACTCCACCCCGTGTGAATCAGGAGCGCTTTTTCATTCAGGCCCGCAGGAATCTTCTCGATTGATCGCTGGCCGACGGCGCGGAGCACAACCGTGGACAGGTTGCTCACCTGTTCGAGATTGATCGCTGCGATGTCGGCACCATCAGCAAAGCGATGCGCTGGAGAATCGATGTACGTTCCGGTATTGGCGACCATGTCGATCCTGGCGATTTGAAATTCAGTGCCTTCGGCATAGCGCTCTCGCGATTTTTCGCGCGTCAGGAAGTCGGAGATCACCGGCTCGGGCAAGCCTTGATAGGTGATCATCCCGTGCTCGATCGTATGGCTCAGATCAATGAGCATCCGGGAAGATCATATTGGCAACCGCTCATGCCTGTGGCGGCCACAGCCCGCTCGCGTCGACGCTTTCCCGAATCCGTTGCAGCAGATTGGGCTCCGAGGCGCAGCGCTGCTGCAGCCAGCGGAGGAATTGGGCGTCGTCGCTGTCGTCGCGTGACGTATTGCGCAGGATGTGTAACCACAAGGAAATATTGCAGTTGAAGACCCTCACCAATGCGTGATACCGGAGGAAGTCAGTGAGGCCCGGGGCCGCGTGTGTCATTTGTATCATCGGGAGTAAGTGACGGAGAGAGGGCAATTGATACCCTCCCCCTGTGTTAAATTTTGTGGTCTGCATATTTCCGCTCAGATTCGTGAGGCAGCTCCAGAGCGCGCTGACGACTTCGGCGCGATTTATGAGGACAATTACCGGCTCCTCGTTAGCACGGCGATCGAACGTTTTCACATCACTACATTGGATGCGCAGGGGCTCGCTCACGAGGTCTTCCTCGCTTACTTTTTGAAGGCCGACGAGATCCTCAACTCGCGCGCCTGGCTGATGGCCGCAATTTGCAACGCCAGCAAACATTATTTGCGCAGCCGGGCGCGGCTTGTGTCGTATGGTGAGGAATTCGGAAAGGCGCTCGATCCGAAAACTGACGGCGACACACTGCCCGATCAGTTGGTCGTTCGCGAGGCATTCTCCTGCGTCACGGCGAAGTGTCAGATTGCGCTGCGCCTGAGGTTTATCGAAGGCTACAGCGTTCCGGAAATTGCGGCGGAGTTTAATGTCTCCAAGAAATATGCAGCGAAAATCGTGAGACGGTGCCTCAAGATGGCGAAAAGGCGATACATGAAGAAAGGTGCAGCCGATGGACGCCCGTGAAGGTCGGGAATCCTTTCTGCGCACTGTCACGCAGGTCACGGCCGAGCGCGCCGCGGCCAGGCCCGTCATCAATTCGCTTCGCACGAGCGGCGCAGACGTTTGGGACAGCGAGATTCCGCCCTCGTGGCGCAACGCCGGATTCGTGCAGGAGCTCACGGCTGCCGCATCTGCGGTTCTGGAATCCGATCCTCGTGACAGCCTTGCGCTAGCGCAGCTCGCCCTGGCGATCGCGACCAGCATTCCTGCCCGCAGGTATACGCCGACCGTTCAGGCGCAACTCGAGGGCACAGCATGGAAGGAAATTGGAACGGCGCATCGCTATTTGAGCGAGTACGACGCTGCCCTCCGCGCGTATGACGCCGCACATCGATCCTTTGCCGCCGCGCACGCGCTGGCACATGACAACGCGATCGTCGACTTCGCCCGCGCGATCGTCCTCACCGACCTCGGCCGCCACGATGAGGCCCTGGAGTTACTTCGCAGCGTCGAGCCTGTGTTTCGCGGTTTCGAGGATCAGCAAAGGCTGGTGAAAGTCGCCATGCTTACCGGCATAGCGCAGTACGGGCGGGGCCAATTCAAAGACGCGAAGACCACTTTCGAAAAGGCGCTCGAGGACGTTTCTCTCGACGATCTGCATACGCGTGCGATGTTGTACGAGAACCTTGGCGTCGCCTGCATGGAGCTTAGCGAGAACAATGACGCCGTTCTCATGCTGCACAACGCGAGTCGCTCGTGTGTTACTCCTGACAGGTGAGTTCGCCAAAGCTGCTGTGATGTTGAAGAGTGTCCGCGAGTTCTTCCTCGACAAATGTATGGCGGAGGAGGCTGGTCTCGCCGGTCTCGATGTCGCGGACGCGTCGATCGCGCTCGGTACGGTCGACCAAGCGCGCGAGCTCGTCTTCCGCGTTCTCGAAGAATTTACGAGGGCGAGATTGAATGATCGCGCACTCACCGCACTCGCCTATCTGCGCGACGTGCTGCCAACCACTCCACAGCCCTCCCACGTCGTGCGCCACGTGCGCCACTACCTCGATCGACTTCGTAGCGAGCCCACGCTACTTTTTTTGCCCCTGCCTGATTAGACAGGGTAGCAATCTGCCCTTCCCGATCACTACTTCCTGAACCGGGGCGCGCCCTCCGACCAACAACCGAAAAACCCCGGCCTCGTGGCCGGAACGGAGGAGATTCATGCGCCGAATAGTCGCAACACTGCTCATTACAGGTCTGCTCAGTACTTCAGTACCGCTTTTTGCGCGCGATCGCGATAGCGGCGGAGACTTCAACCCGATCAGGATCATCAAGACGATCATCCGGCATTTGCTGCCAATTCCGACGGATGACGGCAATAACCTCGGACCCCCGAAACCGTAATCGCTTTCGCCGCAGTCATCCTGCGGATGGCCTGCCGCAGGAAGCACTCGCTGCATAACGTCGCGCCGCCGTCGATCACGGCGGCGCGCCTTCCTGCCCGGCAGATCGTGCAGGCAATCACCGTTGCTGCTGCATTTCGAATGTCCACGTGTCCTCCACAGTGCAGACTGAAACGGAGCCGTCGGAAAACTCGAGCCATGGTTCGCACGCCGCGTACGAATCCGGCGCGATGACCGGCGGCGGCGCGCACTCATCGCCTGGCGAGACAAAGAGGAGAAGCGGCAGAAGAACTGGCAACAAGCGTTTCATCATCGGCTCCAAAAAATGCGAGCGGCGGCTGACGGTCCGCCGCTCGCGTCGAGGGGAAAAAATCAGGTGAGCGAGAGGGTCCAGAGCACCGAGCCATCGCTGCCGATCGCGACGAGAGAGCGCGATGCGCTCCCGCCCGAAGTCGTCGCCGGAACGACCACGATGGCGTAGGTACCGGCGCTGAAGGGCTCGAGAGACGTAACCCGTCCGCTGAGAGTGCGCGTCCAGGCCACAGATCCGGAGGAGGTGGAAATTGCGGTTAGCGTCGTGCTCACCGTTCCGTCAGACGCAGTGGTTTCTGTTGATGAGATGAGATTGCTGCCCGACAAGACCAGCCGTCGCGAATTCGAGACCGTCGCGGTCCAGATGAGACTTCCGCTCGAGCTGATCGCTTTGATCGTCGTCGTTGCGGTACGGGTCGATGTATCGATCACCGTGCTGGTGACGAAGATCGTTCCACTCGAGGAGACGATTGTGTCGCTTTCGGCATAACCCTGATCGCCGCCGTGACCGTTGTTCGCGCTGGCGAGGGCCGCAAGCATGGTCAGTGCGAACGTGATGCTGAGGATTCGTTTCATGTGTCTGTTTCTCCTTGGCCGCGGACATAGAACAATCGCGGTGCCACATGCGGCCTAGAGAGAAAGACAAAAAATGCGGGTCAGATTGACCCGGAGAGCGGGCGTCCCGCCCGCAGTGATCGAGGCATCTTGCCCGATCACTCGAATCTGCGAGAACAAGCTCGCCGAGAGAGACGCTCGGCGAGTGCGGGCGGGACGCCCGCTCTCCTAGTGATGGTCGCCCGGTTTTCCTGTCGGCGGCGGAGGCGGCATCTTTCCCTGTGGCGGCGGCGGTTGCATTCCTCCACCGTCCGGATGATCGCGGCCGCCGTGTTGTTGCGGTCCAGGTCCATGATCGTTCGGCATCGGGTGCACCTGCGGCGGCTCCTGACGTCCGAAGTTCGTCGTTTCGCCGGCGTGGACGAAGACTGGAATCTGCGGCTGCAATTGGGAGCGCACCTCGACCGTGCCTTCGAAAACTTTCAGGTTCGTGCGTCCATCGCGATCGACTTCCACCTCGTACTGCGTGCCGCGCACGGCGAGCAGTGCGCCCGGCGTCTCCACGACGCGCGGCTCATTGCCGGTGATCTTGTCGAACATCGCGTGAAGCTTTCCGCGTTCCAGCGTGAGGATGACTCCCGGCGCGCCGCCGGCGAGGTGCACGTTCGTCGAGGCGAAGATCTCGAATTTCGCGCGGTAGTGATCGGAGGCGATGAGAGCATACGAAAACCAGCCGGTCTGTACTTTGTCTCCGCTCTGCGCGTGATGCCCCGGCGCCACTTGAACGTCGTTGAGTGCAACGTTGCGCTTCACCTGATCGAAGCGGTAATCGACTTGTGAGACTCCCGCTGCCAAAACCAATGCCGCGATGATCATGTTGTCCTCACGTGATTCCGAGCCGTTTCATTTTTCGCGCGAGTGTCTTTCGTTCGATTCCTAGAATCAAAGCCGCTTGCGTCTGATTCCCGGCCGTCGCGCGGAGCTTTGTCTTCTGTGTGCGGGCCGGCTTCAGCCGGCCGACTGAAGTTGGCCCTCACACTGATCGCCCGCAACGTTCGCGAGGCCGCTTCGGCGTCTGTTAGGCCATCCGAATCAATGATCATGCGGCGGATTACCTGCTCCAACTCGCGCACGTTCCCTGGCCAGGAGTGCGCCGCGAAAACGTCGAGCACCGCCTGCGATGGTCCGGGTATTTCGTCGCGATGCATTTCCTCGAGCATTCGCTGCTTGAAGTGATGAACCAATAATGGAATGTCTGATTTTCGATTGCGAAGCGGCGGGACAGCGATCTCGTATCCGGCGAGGCGATAGTAAAGATCTTCGCGAAACTTTCCGTCAGCAACGAACGACTTCAGATCGCGATGGGTCGCCGCGATGATGCGCACCGAGACGCGGTGACTCTTGTCCGATCCGAGCGGGGTGACCATTCCGTCCTGCAGGAATCGAAGCAATTTGA
>QHVY01000135.1 GCA_003223695.1 Acidobacteriota bacterium | reverse complement strand
GGCCCCGGCACAATCTGCTCCGCCGAGCATGTGAGCGTCAGGCGCGGCGACTCCGTGCACTTCCACGTGTCGCTCTTCGTCACGCCGGAGAGGTTCACCTGCGGCGGAAGAACGATGGTGACGACGATTCCCGCTCCGTTGTCGTTGTTCAGATCGTCGGCGATGACGCGATATCGAAAACTCTGCTGAATCGGGACGAACTGCGGTACGTCGAACGACATCCGGACGTCGACCACCACGTGCGCCAACGCGGCGCTCGGGATGAGAACCGCCGCAGCGAGGATCCGGATCAGCCGCACCATACGGCGGTGACCGCGTCGGGATGCTCGAGCGAGTAGCCGTCTTCGTCGGCGTCGTACTCGATCACGGCGCCGTCGAGCCGCGATGCGGCCATGGAATCGAGCGCCACGCGAATGCCGTCGATCGCCAGCACTTCGTCGCTTTTAACCGGCTCTGGCGCGTAGCTCATGCGATATCCGCTACCGCCGCATCCGGTCGTGAAGGCAATGCGCAGCACGCGGCCATCGAGATCATGCCGCAGATGCTGGGCGGCGGCGGGGGAGAGTTGAATATTCATAATAGGACTGAGGACTGAGGACTCAGGACTGAGTGGAAGTAAACGACGCGATGCGGAGCGGTGGTCATAAAAGGACTGAGGACTGAGGACTCAGGACGGAGTGGAAGTAAACGACGCGATGCGGAGCGGTGGTCATAAAAGGACTCAGGACTGAGGACTCAGGACTGAGTGGAAGTCGCTCATGAATGTACTCAGTCCTCAGTCCTCAGTCCTTTTCTCTCTGTCCGTGCACGATGCGAAATTGCGCATCTTCGCGCTTGAACCAATCGCGATCGAGCTTGATCAATTCCAGCTCGCGCTCGAGCTGCACGATGTGCGCTCGCTTGCCGGAAGCGAGATAGATCACCAGATTCCTGTCGACGCTCGACACCCCTCGGCCCCACTCCACGAGCTTCTTCTCCATCGTCCGCTCGCGATTGATGAGAAATTCCGTGGTCTCGCGAAACGACAGGCTGCCTTCGAGGATCTCCTGGAACTGCAGATCGCTGCCAAGCGTGGTACGAACGCGCGTGGCACCGGCGGCGGCGATCTTCATCTCCAGCAGATCGCGGTTATCGCGCTCGTCGACGGCGAACTGTTTGAACATCGTCGCCGACATCGGATTGGGAAGATTCTCGGCGAGCTTCTCGAAGGTTTTGTACGCCTCGACCGTGTACTGGAACATGAGGCCGAGCTGCTGTTCGCTGAGCGTGGCGGTCGTTTCAACTGCTGTCATGTTGTCACTCTACCTTTGCTACCTTCACAATCACGTCACCAATCAGTTTCGCCTGACAAGACAGCCGATAGGGCGCTTCCAATTCCTTGTAGGTTTCATCGGGAGTTGGCGGAGTCAGCAGGTCCCAGCAGGTGCCGAGGACCTCGACTCGGCATGTGCCGCAGGCGCCGTCGCCGCCGCATACGTGGCTGATGACAATTCCCATCTCCAGCGCGCATGAGAGAAGCGTTTTGCCTGCAGGAAAATCAGCCGCTTTCCCCTGATCCTCGAACGTGACTCGCGGCATCCGGCGCCGATTTTACGCTTATGTGATTCACCACAGAGGCCACAGAGATCACAGAGACGTCTCCGTGCTCTCCTTGCTCTCTGTGGTGATCTGAATCAGCGATGCAACGCCCGGTGCGCCATGTACGAACTGCGCACGAGGGGCGCCGACTCGACATGCTGGAAGCCGAGGTGCAGCGCTTGTTTGCCGAGCTCCGCGAACTCTTCGGGCGTGTAGTAGCGGCGCACGGGATGGTGGCGCTCGGTCGGGGCGAGGTACTGTCCCATCGTGAAAATTGCGACGCCCGCATTGCGCAAGTCACGCGCGACGGCGAGGATCTCCTCTTCGGTTTCACCGAGTCCGAGCATCAGACTCGATTTGGTGAGCATTCCCGCTTCGCGGGACCAGCGAAGGACCTGCAGCGATCGGTCGTATTTCGCGACCGGTCGAACTTGCGCGTAGAGCCGCGGAACCGTCTCGATGTTGTGCGCGAGAACGTCCGGTTGTGATGCGATCACCACGCCCAGCGCGTCGCGATTGCCTTCGAGGTCCGAGATCAGCACCTCGACCGCGGCGCCTGTGATCGCGATTGACCATGGTGATCACCGCGTGACGCACACCCATCCGATCCACGGCTTCCGCTACACGTCGCGGCTCGTCGCCATCAACGGCGAAGGGCGTTCCGCGAGAAACTGCGCAAAACGTACAGCGACGCGTGCAGATCTCGCCTAACACCATGAACGTTGCCGTGCCGGCGCCCCAGCACTCGAAAATGTTAGGGCAGCGTGCTTCCTGACACACGGTGTTGAGCGCCAGATCGTGCATCAGCTTCGCGACCGGAAGGCGGTCGAGATCGCCCGGCACGCGGATCTTCAACCAGGGGGGGCGGATGCCGGCACGTTTGTTGATCGGTTGCTGGGTTGCTCGGTTGCTCGGTTTCTCGGTTTGGCTCATGACTCAGTAACTCAGCAACCTAGCAACCAAGCAACCTTTCTAATCGTTCCAACGCCTCGCGATCGTCACTCCACCGGATCGTTTCATACGCTTCATCAAACGTAAACCAGCCGAAGGAATCGTGCTCGTCTGCATCGATATGAATCGTCGCGCTCGAAGGAAGCTCCGCGACGAAGCCAATTTCCGATGCGATGATCGGGCCTGAATGGCGTGCGGCGAGGTACTGCGACTCGATCATGAACGATTGCTCCAGATCGAGCGGATCGGGCTCGCGCCGGTTGCCTGTCTCCTCGAGGATTTCGCGCCGTGCAGTTTCGATCGGCGTTTCGCCGTCTTCGATCGAGCCGGTGATCGGCTGCCAGAAGTTTCCGCGCTCCGGTTTGCGATGGAGGAGTAATACGCGATGGTCGTCGTGGACCATCACCTTGACGAGCCGGATCGTCGCTGGAACAGGCACCATCTCGCGTTCGAAGATCTCCGCGAATTTTTTCACCAGCACTGCGCGAACTTCGTCGATCGCCACCGCCCGCCTGACCTCCCGCCCGATCGATGTCACGCCTGCGCCCTCAATGCCGCAGGGCAGGACCATGCGGAAGTGCTCGAGATTCGTGTTCACGTTGAGCGCGAAGCCGTGCGACGTCACCCAACGTGAGATCCGCACACCGATCGCCGCGATTTTGTTGTTGCCGACCCAGATGCCGCGTTTTCCCTGCGCGCGTGCGGCCGTGATTCCGTACTGCGCGACCGTGCGGATCAACACTTCTTCGAGATTCGTCACGTATTTGCGGATGTCGCGATTGCCTTCACCGAGGTGGATGATGGGGTAGCCGACGATCTGGCCGGGACCGTGATAGGTGATGTCGCCGCCGCGCGTGGTCTCGTAAAAACGAATTCCGTTCGCGCGCAGTACGTCGGGAGAGGCAAGCAGATTCGTTGGATCGCCCCCGCGCCCGAGGGTGATGACCGGCGGATGTTCGAGAAGCAGGAGTTGATCGGGAATGGCATCGTTCTGCCTGAGCGAGACGAGCTTCTGCTGCAGGTGCATGCCATTCTCATACGTAACGAGGTGCAGGTTGCGGAGCTCGCAGATGCGCATCACTTCACGCGAACGAAAGGAAACCGCCAAAGACCGCGGCTCGATAAAGTGAAGCCATCGGGAGTGAACTCGATGACATATCCGAACAAGCTGAATCCATTTTCGTAGAGCGGTGTGAGCTCGACCTCGCCGAGGCGATCGCCGCTCAGGTAAAGCTTTTTGTCGCGTGAGAACGCAGTCCAATCGGCGGAGATCTCGGCATTCTGGTAACGGCCATTGAACTCGTTTCCGACTGCCTTGGGCGGCGGCATCAGCACGTAATGGCGTCTCGGTCCCTGGTCGCCGGTCACATCGATGGCTTTGTCACCAAACTCCACAACTCTATCCGCGCTGCCAGCCTGAAATTTTCCGTCGCCGAGTGGATAGAGCGGCGCACCGCCGACGCTCGACCGTTCCACGCGCACTGTGGTCCCCGACTCGCGATGCAGATACACACCGTCGATGTGTGCCGGTATCCGCTCATTCGAAACGGGCGGAGGTTCTCCCAGAATCGCGTCGGAGATGTTCAGCGCGAGCGCGGCGGCATTTGCGTTGCCGGCATTGCAAAGTACAGCAAGAGAGAGCTGATCGTCCGGAAGCATCACCACGGCGGAGCGATATCCCGCCCACGCGCCGTTGTGCCAGAGCAGCTTGTGTCCTGCGCGTGTTCCGACGACGAGACCAGCACCGTAACGCGGCGTTCCGCCCGTCGAGAGTCTCTCGAACGTCTGAAGCGACTCGATCCACCGGCTGCCGTTGATCATCCATTTCGCCAAATCATCGGCAGAGGTATTCACCGCACCATCGCCGGTTTGCTCCCAATCGGACATCTCGACGCCCCATCGATCGCCGTGCAGCGAATATCCGGTCGCGCGTGCGTGCAGAATCCGAGTGTGGTCGTCCATGACATCACTGCTCGTCATTGCGAGCGGCGTGAAGATCCGCTCGCGGAGCAAATCGCGCAGAGACTTTCCGGTCGCCCGCTTGGCGATCACCGACAGAAGAAAATAGCCGCTGTTGCTGTAGCTATATTCCGATCCAGGCGCGAAGTTGAGTTTCTTCTGGCGAGACAGGAGCATCAACGCTTCGCGCTCGCCGGTGAGATCTTCGCTGTTGTAGCCGTAGAAGCCGAGGAGGTCGGTGTAATCGCGAAGACCGCTGGTGTGATGAAGCAAGTTGTCGATCGTGATCTTGACGCCGTAATCGGGGATCTCCGGAACGTACTTGCGAATGTCGTCGTCGAGACGGACTTTTCCTTCGCCGGCGAGCTGCATGATCACCGCGCCGGTGAATTGCTTCGACGTTGACGCGACATCGAAGACGGTCGACGGCGTGATCGCGATGTCGTGCTCCAGGCTGGCCATCCCATAGCCGCGCTCGTACGCGATAGCGCCTTCTCGCACGACCGCAATGGCGCATCCGGGTGAGTTTGTCTTGTCGTACGCCGCGAACACCTGATCGATTTTCATTTTCGTCGCAGTGTTGAGCGCAAGGAGGAGTGCGGCGGCGAGCATCGGGCAATCCTATCAGCCGCGCTTTCGCTGCAGGTGCATGCAGTTCTCGTACGTAACGAGGTGCAGGTTGCGGAGCTCGCAGATGCGGGTCATCCCCTCACCCGGCCTTCGGCCACCCTCTCCCGAGCGAGAGGGCTGTTTGCGAGATCCCTCTCCCGTCGGGAGAGGGCGCCGCAAAGCGGCGGGTGAGGGGTGCGCGTCACGACTTCCTCCGCGTGAGCTGCTTCTGTAGCTTCTTCGCGTCGCGAATCACATCGGGATCACTCGCCGTCGCCAGAAGCTGATCGAGAGTCTTTAGCGCCTTCGTGTATTCGCCGCGATTCACCTGGCCGACAGCCTGGTTGTAGATCTCGATCTGCCGATTGGTCGCGGCTGCGTGAGTGATCTCGTCCGCCTGCCGCGTCAGATCCTTCCTCGCGTCCGTGTCCTCGGTATCTGCCGCCAGCTCGCGAACGACGGCCGCCGCTTCGTCGAGCTTCTGCTGCTGAAGGAAATCGTGCGCGCGTGCCAGCTCGACGCGAAGCTTTGTCGCGCGCAGTGCATACGCGACCTGCGAATTTCTCGTGCGGTCGAGCTCCTTGAACAACATATCGGCTTTCGCGCGATCGCCAGTACGGCGATACAACGCGAAAAGGTGCACGCCGTAATCGAGACGGCCGGGGAGAAGCTCGCGCGCTTTTTCGAGCGGCGCGATTCCGATCGATGCGTCCGTCTCGACGATGTAGCTCGTGCCGAGATCGCCCCAGGCGCGGCCGAGTGTAGGGGCCGCCGTCCCCGGCGGCCCAGCGGGCGAGGGCGCCCGCTGCCACACTTCCAGCGCCTTCTGCGCGAGCTCGCGAGCCTTGCGAAACGACTTCTGATCCTCCGCAGTCGTCTCTTCCGCCTCGGCCAGCGGACCGATTTGTTTGCCGAGGAGTGATTCGGCGTAGTCGAGGTAGAGCTCGGCGTCGTTCGGATCCGCAGCGATCGCCTTTTCGTATTCGCCGAGCGCGGCGAGCGAACGCGCATGCGCAGGATTGACGACAAGAGCTTCGCGGAAATGGCGCTCGGCATCCGCGCCGCCCTCTTCGACCAGCGCGAGAAACTTTCCGAGTCGGTAAAGCAGCTCAGCGCGATCGAGCGTAGCGATCGTCACTGATGTGTCGGCGTTGGGGACCGGCAGCGTCGTTCCGTACGTCATCTCGTTCCTGGGCACGTCGAACGCATGCTGCATGTCATCGAGCGAGCGGTTGTAACGAGCGCGAAGCGCTTCTTCGACGGGCTTGCCCTGTTCGACGTCGTGCAGAAATTCGTAGAACCCGGCGGAGTTTGTGCGGATCAGCCACTGGACCAGTGCCCAGCTCTCTGCGTAGAACGCGCGCTGCGAATCCGGCTCGTTGTAGAGATCCGATTCGGTCGCTACCGCGAAGAGTTTTTGCAGCGGGATGCGATGATGAAGTTGCAGCGTCTGAACATGGGCCGGAATCGGACTTCCGGCGCGAATCGATCCGCTGCGCAACTCTGCGTTGCTGAAATACTCGGCCAGCCCTTCCTCGAGCCAGAGCGGCGGGCGCGTGCCGCTGTTGCTGACGAGGTAGTGAATCAGTTCGTGAAATGGCGTGCGATCCGTGCCCCATCCGCTGCTTTGCATCAACATTGACGCGCTGTTGTTCGAGGAGATGAAGAGACCGGTGACATGCGCGTCCTTTCGCCCGACGAGCATGTCGAAGTACGGTTGAGCCTCGCGGTTGCGACTGAAGACGAAGACCCGCGTCGCGGCCGGCACGGCGGAGAATCGCGGTGAGATCTGCGTCAATGCCGCGGCGAGCGTTTCCAGCCCGCCGGCGATGTCGCGCGTTTTGCAATTCTCGTTCGCATCGGGGAAGGGAATTGGCTTGAGCGCGTGACGGCCGCTGCCCTCGCCTTTGACGCCCTTGAGCACGGGCGGGACGTACTGCGGTGTAGGGCCGGCTTCAGCCGGCCGGCCGGCTAAAGCCGGTCCGCACACAAAGAGTAGAAGCGCGGAGAGAAAGCGGGGCATTTACACCGTAAACTGTCCCGCCTCCAGAACTGATTTCACTTTGGCCATGAATTGATCGGCGACCGCGCCGTCGATCAGGCGATGATCGAAGGTCAGCGTCAGGATGCAGATCGAGCGGATGGCAATGAAATCGCCATCCTTCATCTCGACAACGACTGGCCGTTTCTTCACACCGCCGACGCCCAGGATGGCTACCTGCGGCTGGTTGATGATCGGCGTTCCGAAAAGACCGCCGAATACACCGGGATTTGTGATCGTGAACGTGCCGCCCTGCACGTCATCGGGGCTGAGGCGCTTCGTGCGCGCGCGTTCGCCGAGGTCGTTGATCGCTTTGGAGAGACCGAGGATGTTTTTTTCGTCGGCGTTCTTGACGACCGGGACGATCAAACCCCAATCGAGTGCGACGGCGATGCCGATGTTGTAATCGCGGTGATAGATGATGTTGCTCTCGTCCATCGATGCGTTGATGATCGGCCATTCGCGAAGCCCAGCGACGACCGCTTGTACGATGAACGGCATGTAGGTGAGCTTGGTGCCGCGCTCGGCGTAGCCGTCCTTGTACTGGCGGCGAAGCTTCTCGACGTTGGTGAAGTCGACCTCGAACACGGTGGTCACGTGTGCGGAGGTCTGCTTGGAGAGGATCATGTGCTGCGCGATCTTCTTGCGCATCACGGAGAGCGGCTCGAGGCGGATCGACTCGCTGGACTTGAATTCGGGTGTCGTTACAGGGGCCGCCGAGGACGGCGGCCCTCCACTGAGTGCCGCGAGAATGTCGTTCTTCGTCACGCGGCCGGAAACGCCGGACCCCTGGATCTGCGAGATGTCGACATTGTTCTCGGCCGCAATTTTGCGCACGAGCGGCGAGGACTTCGTGCGGCGGCGTTCTTCGAGTGACGTGACCTTCTCGACTTCTTTCGGTGGAGGAGCCGCCGTCCTCGGCGGCTCGGGCGCCGGTTTCGGTGGGGGTGCCGGCTCTCCAGCCGGCACACGGCCGGGCGAAGGCCCGGCCGCCACACCTGCACCTTCAATTCTTGCCACCACAGAGTTCACAGAAACGGTCTGTCCTTCCTGCACCAGAATTTCAGACAGCGTTCCGGCAGCAGGCGAGGGAATCTCCGCATCGACTTTGTCAGTAGAAATCTCGAGAAGCGGCTCGTCGCGTTCAACCTTCTCGCCCGCCTTCTTGATCCAGCGGACGACGGTCCCTTCCGCGATCGACTCACCCATTTGCGGCATCACTACGTCAATGGCCATGCTTGCTTTTTAATGCAAATCGCACGGCGCAGCAACTCCGTCAGCTATTGCGTCTGAATTTTGCCGTCGATGAAGACTGGTCCGACGACGAGCTCCTCGATCGTCTGGATGCGCCATCCCTGCGGCGTTTTGCGCCACGTTTCACGTTGCACGACGCTAGTCCGAATGTTGTGCGGCTGATCGGGCTGGTCGAGGGGCGCCTGATCGCGATCGTATTTCTGCACGATCACCGCAGCGACATCGCCATTGGCGAGTGTTCGTACGCACTCGACGTCGGTGGAGTAGGAATTGACGCGCTTGGTCGTTTGCGCGTTGATGCGCTGGTAGTGCGCCATCTCCGCTTTGTCGTGAAGTTTTCCGTCGGGGCTGCGCATCGAAAAATCGTCGGCGAAATACGACATGTATCGATCGACATCCATGCTGCGCACGGCCGCCGCATAATCGCGATAGCGAGATATGAACTGCGACTGCAGCCGCGCGTTGCAATCTGTTGTTTGAATGATCAATATGCAAGCAGCTCGCGCGCTGCCTTGACAACTTTATCCTTATTCGGCAAAGCGAACGCCTCGAGCGGCGGCGAATAAGGCGTCGGAACATCGAGGGCGCCGATGCGTTTCACCGGCGCATCGAGATAGTCGAATGCTTTCTCCGCGATGCGCGCGGCGAACTCCGCTCCCGCGCCGCCGGTGAGCGGCGCCTCGTGCAGGACGATCACCCGATTCGTTTTCGCAGCGGATTCGAGGATCGCCTCTTCGTCGAATGGGATGATCGAGCGCAGATCGACGATCTCGATGCTCGCGCCATCTTTCGCCAGCTCGTCCGCAGCTTCGTCGGCGACATAAAGCATTGCGCCCCACGTGATGATCGACAGATCCTTTCCTTTACGGCGCACGTTCGCTTTTCCGATCGGCACAACGAAATCGTCGGCAGGCAAATTTTCCTTGATGCGCCGGTAGAGAAATTTGTGCTCGATGTAAAGCACCGGATCGTCGTCGCGAATCGCTGCCTTGAGGAGTCCCTTCGCATCGTATGCGGTTCCGGGGTAAACGATCTTCAAACCGGGACGATTCATGAACATCGCTTCGGGATTCAGCGAATGAAACGGTCCGCCGTGCACGCCGCCACCTGCCGGTCCGCGGACGACGATCGGGCACGCGGTGCCGACGCGATATCGCGATGTCGCCGCGAAGTTGACGAGGATGTCGTACGCGCAGGTGATGAAATCGATGAACTGCATTTCGGCGATCGGCCGCATGCCCATGAGCGCCGCACCTGACGCAGCGCCGACAATGGCTGTTTCCGAAATTGGGGTATCGATCACGCGCTCCGGACCGAAGCGCTCGATTAAACCGGCGCTCGTCTTGAACGCGCCGCCATACGCGCCGACGTCTTCGCCCATCAGAAACACGCGTTCATCGCGCGCCATCTCTTCAGCCATCGCCTGTGTGATCGCGTCGAGGTAGGTCGTTTCCATAGTGCCCAGTGCTCAGTGCCCAGTGCCGAGTCGCAAATTACTCGGCACTCGGCACTCGGCACTTATCGTTCCCAATATCCATCGCCGGCAAACAATCCCGACCCGGCTTCTTCGGGGCGCGGCATCGGCGAGCGCTCCGCCTCTTCGGTCGCCGCGTCGACTTCTGCGCGCACGCGCTGCTGAATCGACTGGAGCTCTTTTTCCGAAACGATGCTTCCTTCGATGAGAGTGCTCTCGAATCGTTCGATGGGATCTTTGCTGCGCCACTCGTCGATGATCTCCTGCGGTACGTACGACTGATTGTCGTGCTCCGCGTGACCTTTCAGCCGGAATGTCTTCACTTCGAGCAGCGTGACCCCGCCGCCCGCCCGGGCGTGCTCGACCGCTTCTTTTGCGGCGCGGTACACCGCGAAAACATCGTTGCCGTCGACTGTTAGGCCGCGGCAACCGAAGGCGTAGGCTTTGTCGGCCAACGTGCGCGCGGCAGTCTGCTTCTCAACGGGCGTCGAGTACGCGTACGCGTTGTCTTCGATGACCACGACCATCGGCAGCTTCTGCACCGACGCGAAATTCATCCCTTCGTAAAACGCGCCGGTGGATGAGCCGCCGTCGCCGATGAATGCCAGTGTGACGAGACTCTTCTTCAGCATGCGGCCGGCGAGGGCAATGCCGGCCATCACCGGAATCATGTCGCCTAACATCGAGATCTGTCCGATGAAACCGTCGCGCGCAGGATGACCGAAGTGAATGTTCAACTCCCGGCCGCGCGTCGGGCTGTCGCCCTTGGCCATGTATTGCCGGATGATGTCGGCC
>QHVY01000134.1 GCA_003223695.1 Acidobacteriota bacterium | reverse complement strand
TTGCCGCGCCGTGTTCAGCGGCGAGGTCGGCGGGCGTGAAGCGATCAAACGACGGGTGAAGAGTTGGCGGCCTGACACGCTGCGGGTGTGAGGGATGGTCGCTCCTCAGCCCGAGCGCTGTGTCATCCTGAGCGCCGGAGAGCGCGAAGGATCCCCTTCGCGAGCACGCGCGGGATCCTTCGCCGTCTGCGCGGCTCAGGATGACACGTTTGCGGGCGAGGGCACTCGCGTTCAGATGCCTCTCCCGCTTGCGGGAGAGGGTGGCGCGAAGCGGCGGGTGAGGGCTAGCGCATGTGCGTGTCGAACCACTGCACGATCCGCTGCGCGATATCGCGGCGATGCTCCAGCGTGCGAATCGAGTGGCCTTCATCCGCGTAGACGACGAGCTGTGTGTCGACGTCGTAGGTCTTTAGCGCATGCCAGAATTCGAATGACTGTTTTCGCGTTCTTGATGAAGTTGATCGGCGCGCTCTTCGCGTAGACGGCGGGATCGTCGTACACGGTCGCGCCGAAGTACGGGATCATCCACTCGTCGATGTCGTTTTCTCCGTAGTAGCTCTGCCAGTTGGCGACTCCTGCCCCCGCGACCGCTGCGTGAAACCGATTTGTCTGCGTGACCGTCCACATCGTCATGAAGCCGCCGTAGCTCCAGCCCCAGACACCGACACGGTTCGGATCGATCGGATACTCCTTCACGACCGCATCGACGCCGGCCATGATGTCGCGCAAATCGCCGCCGCCGAAGTCTTTGACATTCGCGCGTGTGAACGTCTCTCCCTCGCCGTAGCTGCCGCGCGGATTCGGCATGAAAACGAAGTAGCCATGTGAGGCTAGCTCTGCATTTTGATCGCGCGGCCAGCTCGCCACAAACGCGGAAGCGGGCCCGCCGTGTATGCAGACGACCATGGGATATTTCTTGCTTGGATCGACATTCGCCGGTGCGAGCAGCCATCCCTGCACGTCGAAGTTGTCGTTGCGCCAGCGAATCGAATGCGCTTCCCCCCACGAAATAGTCAACATATTGACTTTCGTGAGTTGCTTCCACTGTCCGATCGGACCGGCCCAGACCTCCGGCGCTGCGCGAAACGAGCTGCGGATGACGGCGCTGTTTCCGTTCGCGAACGACCACTGAATCGCCTCGGCCCCGCGCCAGAGGGTCTGCGAGCCGCCGCCGAGCTGCATGCGCACCAATGCATCGTCACCTTCCACGATTTCGCCAAGCAGCAATGAGTCCGAGGAGAGCCATCGGAACGAAGTGACGGACGCTTTGAGATTCGGCGTCACATTTCTGCGCTCGCCGCCCGTCGCCGGAATCGTGAAAAGGTCGCCGCCTGTCGATCCTTCGTCGCTCATCAATCCTTCTATGAACGCGATGTGCGTACCGTCAGGCGACCACCGCGGACTGGCGATCTGATACTCAGGCTTGTAGATCGGCTTCATCGTGGCCGATGCGACATCGACGACGTGCAGTTGCGCGATCCACCAGTTGTTGTCGCCTGATCCTGGCGCGGCGACCGCGGCGATCTGTTTCGAGTCCGGCGACCAGTCGAAGTGATAGATGTACATATTCGCCGGAGTGACGATGCGCAGTTTTTTCGAGGCGACATCGACGATCGCGATCCGCTGCTCGTCGATGTGTTCCTCGATCAGGCCGATCGGACGTGACATCGCGACGAGTGGTCCTGCAGAGCGTGCAGCATTTTCGATAAGTAAAAACGCGATAGATTTTCCGTCCGGCGACCACTGCGGCTCGGCGAGGTAACCCTTCACGCCGGTAAGCGGGTTGCCATCGACGATCAACTGTCGCTGTCCTCGTTTTTCCTTCGATGCGAGATACGCCAGCTTCGCGCTGTCGGACGACCAGGCGAGACCCTCGTCGTCGCCGGTCGTCAGTTGCTTTCGATTTGTACCTGAGAGGTCAGCAACAGTAATTCCGTGATCGCGCTCGGCCCACGCTACGCGCTTGCCATTCGGCGAGATTGCCACCTGATGAAATGTGCGAACGGTGAAAATGTCCAACGCGGCAAGAAGAAGTATTGCGTGCATGCGCGAAGGATAATGGATCACCACAGAGATCACAGAGACGACTCCGTGCTCTCTGTGTGCTCTGTGGTGATTACTTCTTGATGAATGCGAAAGCTTCAGCAGCCGGCATCGCCGGGCTGAAGAGAAATCCCTGCAGGCGATCGCACAAATTTTCCTTCAAAAACGCCGCCTGCTCTTCTGTCTCCACTCCCTCGGCGATCACCTGAAGCTGCAGCGTGTGCGCGAGATTGATGATGTACGAGACGATTGCCGCTGCCGATTGATCGGCGGGCACATCGCGGACGAACGCCTGATCGATCTTGATCGTGTTGATCGGGAACTGTTTGAGATACATCAATGACGACTGACCGGTGCCGAAGTCATCGATCGCGATTCCCACGCCGAGGCGGCGAAGCTCGCGCAGCACCTGCATGGTCAGCTCCATGTTTTGCACGGCGACCGACTCGGTGATCTCCAGCTCGAGCGCGGCGGGCGGAAGCTCGAACTCACGCAGAGTCCCGGCAATCAGCTCCGCAAAACGTGCTTGTTGCAGTTGCGGCGCGGAGATGTTCACAGTCACGCCGAGGTCGGTTAGACCGGCATTGCGCCAGTCGCGAAGCTGCTTGCATGCCTGATGGATCACCCAATCGCCGATCGGCACGATCAAGCCTGTTTCTTCGGCCAGATGAATGAATTCGGTCGGCTCGATGATGCCTTTCTCCGGCTCGTTCCAGCGAAGGAGCGCCTCGAAAGCCGCCACCCGCCCCCCCTCGAAGATCGGTTGATAGTAGACATCGAGTTCGTTCCGCTCGAGCGCGTGATGCAGGCTCTGCTCGACCGCGAGCCGGCGGACGTAGCGCTCATTCATGCTGGCCATGAAGAGTTGAGCCTGATTTCGTCCGAGTTCTTTTGCGCGATACATCGCACTGTCCGCACATTTCAGAAGAGTCTCGACGTCTTCGCCGTCAGCCGGAAAGACGCTGATGCCGATGCTCGCGGTGATGAACAGCTCGTGTCCGTTGACGCGAAAGGGCCGCGCGACCGACTGCAAAACTTTTCGCGCCACCGCGAACACCGCCTCGGTGCTGTTCGTGTCGTTTAGCAGAATGGTGAACTCGTCGCCGCCGAGCCGCGAGATGGTGTCTGAGGCGCGAATCGATCCCTGCAGCCGCGCGGCGACTTCGGAGAGCAAGCCGTCACCGACCGAGTGTCCGAGTCCATCGTTCACTAGTTTGAAGTGATCGAGGTCGAGATACATGACTGCGATTCCGCGGCGATGCCGTTTCGCCTGGGCGATCGCATTCACTACGCGATCGCGAAACAGCAGCCGGTTGGGAAGGCCGGTCAGCGCGTCGTAGTACGCCTGATACTCGAGCTGCTTTTCGGTCGCTTTGCGTTGTGTGATGTCGCGATAGTTGACGACGACTGCATTCACGCTACTGTCGTGAAGCAGATTCTGGCCGAACGCTTCGAGCCAGATCCACGTGCCGTTCTTGTGCAGGAAGCGGAGCTCTGCGTGCGCTTCGCGACTCGGTGTTGCCACTAGCTCGATGAAGATGTCGCGCGTTGTTTGACGATCGCGAGGATGGACGAAGCCGAGGAAACTGGTCTGCATCAGCTCGCGCTCGCCGTACCCGAGAAGGCTTTGGGTTGACGAGCCGACGTAGACGAAGGCGAGATCCGAATCGAGTAATGCCACGCCGCTCCAGCTTTTCTCAACGAGCGCGCGGAAACGCTGTTCGCGCTGCTCGAGCTCGATCTGCGCCTGTTTTCGTTCGGAGATATCGCGAATGAATGCCGTGTAGCTCTGTTCGTCTCCCGAACCAACCGGGTCGATCATCACCTCGACCGGGAACTCCTGACCATCTGCGCGCCGCGCGATGCTCTCGATGCGGCGCTTCGGGACGCCGCTGGCGATCGCTTCGAGAAGTGCGGGAACGATGTTGCGCGGCAGCGGACGGCCGATCACATCTCGCGTGCGCAAACCAAACGTCGCTTCTGCCTGGCGGTTCCACTCGATCACATGCGCGTTGCGATCGATGCTGATCACGGCGTCGAGCGTGGAATCGATGATCTGTTTGAAGCGAGACTCCGTGCGACGCAGCGCCTGTTCGGTGCGTGCGCGCTCGACGGCCTCGCCGACGAGGTTGGCGATCGACTTCAGAAAAGCGATCTCGAAATCGTGGAACTCACGTTGTGCGCCGGAGAAGGCCAGCAGCACTGCGAAAATCCCGCTTGCTGTGGGAATGGCCACGCCGGCTCCCGATTTGATTCCGTGGTAGTCGCGCAGATGGGAGCACTTGAAGCGGCTCTCCTCCTCGAGATTCGAGAAGGTCACCGGCCCCTCTGCGAGGCTGACATAGATCGAGATCGCTTCGATTTCATCTCCGTCGCGATCGCAATGGAGAAATGTCGCGTTCGATCCGAGCGCCACGCGGGTGACGACACTTCCTCCGTTTGTCAGCTCGACGGCGCGGCAATGATCGACTTCGAGCGTCGCCTCGATGATCGCGCAGGCTTGACCGAGGAGGATGGAGGCGTCGACGCCGGTGAGGGCGGCCTGTCCAAACTCGGCGATCGCCTTCTCCTGGCGGTTGCGAGCCTCGATCTCATCGCGCAGACGGCCGAGCTCCGCGGCGACGGCCTGAGGGTCCGCCGCCGCGCCACCGATGAGGTGAAATGGTCTTTTTTGCTCGGCCATGATGCGGTATCAATCACGCTAACACGCCTGGCCGGCACACATTTCCAACCGCAATTATGAGAATGAATTCGATACTTCTTTTTATCAGGAGGTGATTACATTTCCGACGTCGACTCATCGACGTAGCACCAGAGCCATCGCTCTCCGGGCTCAAAGGAGCGGATCACCGGATGATGTGCCGTGCCGTAATGTTTCGTGGCGTGCTTGTTCTTGGATGAATCGCAGCAGCCGACGTGACCACACTCGAGGCATAGGCGCAGGTGCACCCATCGATCGCCCATGGCCAGGCATTCCTGGCAGCCGTTGGGCGTGTTCGCTTTGCGATTGAACTGTTGTGGTGTAACTGATTGAAGATGAGCGCATTGTTTCATGTCGTGATTGATATCACGCGCGGAAGCGCCCCGCGAACCTAAACTGATCCTCGTGGGGGCGTCACTTCGGTGTACCGCCCCCTTCGTGTTTCTAAGGAGGGGGCGTATGAGGATCAGAACAACAGTTGTCGTAGTGGCAGCAGTGTTTGTCTTGGCCGGA
>QHVY01000133.1 GCA_003223695.1 Acidobacteriota bacterium | reverse complement strand
AGTCTCATCAGGCGCAGCAGATCCGGCTCGCTGATGACGTCGATCATCACCAGGATTTTCCCGAGGAGGATGCCGGACTGCTGTTGGACCTCCATCGCTTTCATCAGCTCCTGCTCGCTGATGAAGCCGTGGCTGATCAGAAATTGGCCGAGGTATTCGCGGGGGTCGCTGGAGGCGGAGGAAATGACGCGGCCGCCTTTGAAAAAGATCCGCTTCTCGACCGACTTGTTCGCCACGACGAGCGTGCCGTTTTTCTGGCCCAGGCTGAGCCATTGCAGCAGGTCGCCCGGGAGCATCGTCTTGAGGTTGCCGCTAACGCCCATCGCATTGCGTAGTGTAGGGCACGGCTGCGCCGTGCCGCATTCTCTTACGAAAATTCGGCACGGCGCAGCCGTGCCCTACACTACGCAGGTGGCTGACAAACCGTTTTACGACGATCGCGATCTCGCCTTGCGCGGCTTCGACGCCACGAAGGACCTCGGTACTCCCGGAAATTTTCCGTTCACGCGCGGACCACGGGCGACGATGTATCGCGGCAAGTTGTGGACAATGCGCCAATACGCCGGCTTCTCCACTGCAGCGGAATCGAATCGCCGTTACCGCTATCTCCTCGAGCGCGGGACCACGGGGCTGTCGATCGCATTCGATCTGCCGACGCAGATTGGAATGGATTCCGATGATCCTCGCGCGCGCGGCGAGGTGGGCAAAGTCGGCGTGGCGATCGATTCCATCGCCGACATGGAGATGCTGTTCGATCAGATTCCACTCGATCACGTGTCGATTTCGATGACGATCAATTCGCCTGCATCGATTCTCCTCGCGCTGCTGCTCGTCGTCGCCGAGCGCCGCAGCGTCGGGTGGTCGAACCTGAACGGAACGATTCAAAACGACATTCTGAAAGAGTACGTCGCGCGCGGCACCTACATCTTTCCGCCGGCTCCGTCGCTGCGAATCGTCACCGATATCTTCGAGTTCTGCGCGAAGGAAGTGCCGCGATGGAACACCATCTCCATCTCCGGCTATCACATCCGCGAGGCAGGAGCGACCGCCGTGCAGGAGGTGGCGTTCACGCTGGCGAACGGACTGCAATACATCAAGGCGGCAATCGATCGCGGGCTTGGGATCGACACATTTGCGCCGCGAGTCTCGTTCTTCTTCAACGCTCACAACGATTTTCTCGAAGAAGTGGCGAAGTTCCGCGCAGCGCGAAAACTTTGGGCCACGCTGATGCGGGAACGCTACGATCCGAAGGATCCGCGCTCACTCGCGTTGCGATTCCACGCCCAGACCGCCGGATCGACGCTGACTGCCCAGCAGCCGGAGAACAATGTCGTCCGCGTCGCCTACCAGGCCATGGCTGCAGTCCTCGGTGGGTGCCAATCGCTGCACACGAACAGCCGCGACGAAGCACTCGCGCTGCCAACCGAAGAGTCGGCCACGATCGCGCTGCGTACGCAGCAGATTCTGGCGAACGAAACGGGCGTGCCGGCCACGGTCGATCCGCTCGCGGGCTCATACGCCATCGAGTCGATGACTCTCGATATTGAGCGTGAAGCGCGCGCACTCATTGAGAAGATCGATTCGATGGGCGGTGCGCTGCCGGCCATCGAGTCGGGATTTGTGCAGCGCGCCATTGGCGATTCAGCCTACGCGGCGCAACAGGCGGTGGAAAAGAAGACGAGCATCGTTGTCGGCGTGAATGAGTTCACGGATGAGCGTCCGTCGCCGCTGCCGATTTTGACTATCGACGAGAGCGTCGAGCGCGATCAAGTCGCGCGGCTTGCCGAGTTTCGGAAGCAGCGGCGCGGCGATGTCCGCGGCGCACTCGACACGCTCGATCGCGCTGCGCGCGACGGCAAGAATCTCATGCCGCCGATCATCGACTGCGTGCGCAACGACTGCACCGTCGGCGAGATCGTCTCGACGCTGAAGCAGACGTTCGGCGAGTACACCGATCAGGGATTCTGATCACCACGAATCGCTGGCCCCTCCCCCGCCGCCCGAGCCGCCACCGCCCTCGAAGGAGGATGACGATGATGATGAAGATGACGACGAGGAGGAATCGAACGATGACCATGATGAGGACGACGAGGAATCCCAACCCGACGATGTGAACGACGTGCCGGAATTTGAGGAACCGAGGCTGCCGAGGGTGATCCACTTCCTTAGCAGAGCCACGACGATGAATGCGAATGCCGGCAGAATCACGATCAAGAGGAAACCGATGATAAGTGCGACCTGCCAGTACTGAATCCCCTCACTTCGCCGGGCTTGTGCGACGGTTCGTCCCGTGCCGCGATAAGATTCTCCGCGAACGGTTGCCATCATCGCCTCGACGCCTTTGTTGATGCCGGCATCGAAGTCACCGCGCTGGAACTCCGGCTTTATCACCGTGCTGGTGATCCACTTCGCCTTCGCGTCGGTCAGCGATCCTTCGAGGCCGTAACCAACCTCGATGCGCATCTTTCGATCGCCAGTAACCACGAAGAGGATCGCGCCGTTGTCCTTCCCCTTCTGCCCAACGCCCCATTGCCGCATCGCCTCGCTGCCCATCTCCTCGATCGTCGTGTCGGGCGGCAGATGCTGGTCCGTGTAGACCAGAATCTGATCCGAGGTTTGCCGTTCGAAATTCGCCAGCTTTTCGTTCAGCGCCGTCGCGTTTTTCAGGACGCCTGCGCGATCGGTGACGTAGTGGTCGGGCTTTGGCGGCAGCGCAATCGCCGCAAGAAGCAGCAGGAATGGGAGCATGCGTCCAATATAATGCTCAAAGATGCCCGCCGCCCGCCTCATCCTCGAAGATGGCACCGTGTACGAAGGCGAGTCGTTCGGATCGGTAGAAAACGCGATCGGCGAGGTGGTCTTCAACACCTCGCTGACCGGCTACCAGGAAATTGCCACCGATCCGTCGTATCGATTTCAAATCGTGACGATGACTTATCCGCACATCGGAAACTACGGCGTCGAGGCGGCGGTCGAGCAGAGCGCGAAGCCGCAGGTCGCCGGATTCGTCGTGCGCGATGTGATCGCGGAGCCTTCGAGCGCACGTTCGCAGACGTCGCTGGCCGACTATTTTTCGCGCCATCGCGTCAGCGCGATTCAGGGCGTCGACACGCGCGCGCTCACGCGAAAGATCCGCACCGAAGGCGCGATGCGCGGAATGATCACTGCGCAAGGCGATCGCGAAGTCGACAGCATCGTTGCCGAAGTGCGCAGAGCGCCATCGATGAGCGGACTCGATCTCGTGCATCGCGTGACCGTCGATCGCGCTTACGAGTTCGATGAACGGCCCCTCGAGGCTCGAAGACGTGTCGCGGTGTATGACTTCGGCGTCAAACGCGACATCCTCCGGCAACTGACGCACGCCGGCTGCGAAGTCACCGTCTTTCCGGCGAAGGCATCGGCAGAAGAAATTCTCGCCGCGCAGCCCGACGGCGTGGTTCTGTCGAATGGCCCCGGCGATCCCGAGCCGGTGACCTACGCACAGGAGAACATCAGACGCCTCATCGGCAAAGTCCCCATCTTCGGCATCTGTCTCGGTCACCAGCTCCTCGGACTCGCGTTAGGCGGACGCACGTACAAACTGAAATTCGGCCATCGCGGCGGTAATCATCCGGTGAAGCATCTGCAAACCGGCCGCGTAGAGATCACCTCGCAAAATCACGGCTTCGCAGTCGATCCCGATTCGCTCAGCGAAAATGATGTGGAATTTACTCACATTAATTTGAACGATCAGACGCTGGAGGGCTTTCGCCATCGCCGCGAGCCGGTGATCGCTGTCCAATACCATCCTGAGGCGGCGCCTGGGCCGCATGATTCGTTTTATCTCTTCGGCGACTTCATGCGGCTGATCGATGAGCTGGACTGAAGCCGCGGCCGCGGCGATCACTCTCATCAGCGTTTACCTCAGCACGCGGCAGAACATCTGGTCGTGGCCGACGGCGATCGTCGGCGTCGGCATTTATGTCGTCGTCTTCTGGGAGTCGAAGCTGTACGCCGACATGGGCCTGCAGTTCGTCTAGTCTACATCGCGTTGTCGTTCTATGGATGGTACGAGTGGCTGTACGGCGGGGAAAATCGCAGTGAATTGCGCGTGTCGAGCGGATGGCGCGGCAGCTATCCGCTGGCGATCGCCGTCACCATCGTCTTCGCCCTCTCCCTCGGTACTTTTCTCCGCCGAACAACCGACGCCGCCCTCCCCTACGCTGACTCAACGCTGACGTCGTTCTCGCTTCTGGCACAATGGATGATGACGCGCAAATACATCGAGAACTGGTTCGTGTGGATCGGCGTCGATGTGTTCTACATCGCGATGTTCACCTTCAAGCACCTCTACCTCACTGCGTTGTTGTACGCAGTATTCATTGGTGTCTGTTGGTTGGGGTATGTGGAGTGGCGGTCCGATCAGGTTGGCCGTTCGCCGTTGGCCGTTGGCCGAGAAGAGCTGAGCCGCTGATCGATG
Source organism: Acidobacteriota bacterium (assembly GCA_003223695.1). Lineage (GTDB taxonomy): Bacteria > Acidobacteriota > Thermoanaerobaculia > Gp7-AA8 > Gp7-AA8 > Gp7-AA10. Next base: position 3,633 of record QHVY01000133.1, on the reverse strand, counting down.
TGACGTATAAGGCCATTGATCAACTGCAACACCCGAAGAGTGTCGGTGACCAAGCGACAGGATTCTTCTGCTGAGATGTAGCCCTGTCGTTCCGCAATCAGAATTCGCGTCTCGAGCTCGTGCCCGGATCCGCGAGCCTCTCTCAAGAAATGTCGAAAATCGCGCAAGCTATACCTTCCTTGACCCTCCGCAATATTCGATGGAATTGATGTTGCGGCGTCGCGCATCTGTGAGGCGAGCCGACTTGTAAACGGCGTCGACCAAATCCATAGACTTCTGCCACGCGAGTAAATCTCGATAATTGCTTTTCATAATTTGTGGTGCGGTTAAGCGGAAAGCTCACGCGGTCTTCGTGTGGTAACCCGAGTGTACCTCGGCCAACGGCGAACAGCCAACGGCCAACGATTCATTCGTGCCGCAACGCTTCCACCGGATTGAGCCGCGCAGCGCGCATTGACGGCACAATCGTCGCCAGAAACGACACGAGAATTGAAAACGCGGAGATGATCGCCAGATCGGAGGCCCGCGTGATGAACGGAATCGACGACACGAAATAGACCTCGGCGATGTCCGGCGGAAAGGAAAGCAGCCGGAATCGCGTGATGACCCAGCAAATGACGACGCCGAGGAGGACGCCGGTGGCGGTGCCGGCGAAGCCGACCATCGAGCCGTACCACAAAAAAACTCGCCGGATCATGCGAGGCTCGGCGCCCATCGAGCTGAGAATGCCGATCTCCTTCCGCTTCTCGTGCACGGTCATGATCAGGGTGGAAACGATATTGAATGTCGACACGAAGACGATCAGACCGATGACGATGAACAGCACGAGCTGCTGAATCTTCAGCATGGAAAAGAGTTGCCGGTTCATCTCCCGCCAGTCGCTGACCGCGTATCGGTGCTCGGTGCGGATTTCGATGGCGCGCGTCACTGCGTCGAGTGATGCCCGTGGGGTCAGCTTCACTTCGACCAGATTCGCGGAGCCGGGCATGTCGAGCAAGCGCTCGGCATCGCGAAGATCGATGAAGAGCCAGCGTGCGTCGTATTCGTAGAAACCGGTGTCGAAGACATTCGTCACCACGAACGATGAGCTCCGCGGCAAGAAACTGCCGGAGTTCTCGGTCGGAACCGTGATGCTGATCGATGTGCCAGCGCTGACGCCGAGTCGCGTCGCGAGATATTTTCCGACGGCGACTCCCGCTTCGCCCTCGGCCGTGGCGAACACTCCGCGCGGGCCGACGATCTTCGCGAGCATCGGCGATGTGCTCGCACGCGACGCCTCGATGCCCTTCACCATCACCTCGGTACCGGTGGTGTTGCGCTCCGTTGTCACCAGCGCATGTTGAAACAGCACGGGCGCCGCCTCAGCCACGCCGGGCGTCGTGCGCACGATCTGAAGAAGCCGCCCGGTGTTGTTGATCGGAGTACCGACGGAGTAGACGAACACCTCGGCGTTGCCGGCGAGGAGCTTCCGCTGCAGATCGCTTCGATAGCCGGTCATCAGCGCCATCGAGATCACCAGCGCCATCACGCCGATGACGAGACCGAAAATCGATACGAATCCGACTGCGGACACGAGCGCGTCGGTCGGTCGTTTCAGATAGCGCCAGGCGATTTCGAAGGGAAGGTTCATCGTTGGCCGTTGACTGTTGGCCGTTGGCCGGAGATGTTTTCGGCGAACGGCCAACGGCGAACGGCCAACTATAATCCGCGCCATGAAAAGACTGTTCATCGCCGTCGCGCTGATCGCCCTCAGCGCGAACGCTGCCCTTCAATCTCCTTCCCAATTCCTCGGTTTCGACGTCGGCACAGACCGCACGCTCGCCGATTATCGTCAGATCGTTTCCTACTTCCGCGCGATCGCGGCGGCATCGCCTCGCGTGCAGATCGAGACTCTCGGCAAAACGACGCTGGGCGAGGATCTCATCATGGCGGTGATCTCTTCCGAAGCGAACATGCACAACTTGCCGCGGATCAAATCGATCGCGAAGCAGCTCGCCGATCCGCGCGGCCTAACAGACCAGCAGGTCGATGCTCTCGTCCGCGAGGGCAAATCGATCGTCGTCGTGACGTGCAACATCCATTCGAGCGAAATCGCCTCCAGTCAGATGACGATGGAATGGGCATACGCGCTGGCCACGGCGAATGATCCGGAAACGAAACGCCGGCTCGACAACGCTGTGCTTCTGCTGGTGCCCTCGCTCAATCCCGACGGCCAGATCATGATCACCGACTACTACCGCAAATTCCTCGGCACGCGTTACGAGGGTGGACGGTTGCCATGGCTGTATCACCATTACGTCGGCCACGACAACAACCGCGACTGGTACATGCTCACGCAGCTCGAGACCAAAGCGATGAATCGCGCGGTGTACCAGGAGTGGTTCCCGCAGGTCTGGGTCGACGAGCATCAGATGGGCACCGACGGGCCGCGCATGTTCATTCCGCCGTTCGCCGATCCGGTCGACGCAACCGTGAATCCTCTCATCTGGCGCGAAGCGAATCTCATCGGATCGAACATGGCCTTCCGCCTCGAACAGGCGCACAAATCGGGTCTCATTTACGGATACTCATTCGACGCGTACTGGCTCGGCGGCACGCGCAACACCGGCTGGTGGAAGAACGTCACCGGTCTGCTTTTGGAGACTGCGTCGGCACGCATTGCCACTCCCGCGCGCATCGAGCCGACTGAGCTTCGCGGCGGACAGAAGGGACTGATCGAATACAAAGCGACAATCAATCATCCGAATCCCTGGCCCGGCGGGACATGGCGCATGCGGGACATCATGGATTACGAGCGCATCGCCTCCGATGCCCTCCTGGAAATCGCTACTAATTATCATGATGATTTATTGAGAGATATTGTTTCACGGGCGCGCGCGGCGGTCGGATCCGGCGCCTATCGCATTCCACACTCTCAGCGTGACTGGCCGACCGCGCAGTTCATGACTTCGATCCTGTTCGAGCACGGAGTCGAGGTGCAGCAAACGGACAACGGCGATTATTGGATCCCGATGGCACAGCCCTATTCGAAGTTCGTCACCGAGCTGCTCGAGCCGCAGCGCTATCCGGAAGTGCGTCTGCAGCCGGGCAAAGAAATTCTGCGGCCGTACGACGTAGCCACGTGGACCCTGCCGCTGGCGATGGGCGTCACCGTGGAACGTGTAGCGGCCGGCGTCCCCGCCAGCCATCGCGTAACCGACATCAAACCCGAACAGAAGGCCGTCATCATAAAGCACGCGAACGATGCGAAGCCTCGCATCGCGATTTACAACCCGTGGGGCGGCGCGCTCGACGAAGGCTGGACGCGCTGGCTGCTCGATCAGTACGGCTTCGCACCGAAGTCGCTGCATCCGCAGGACGTCAAAGCGGGCCTGCAAAACTACGACGTCTTTATCCTGCCTGATGTCGACAAGGACGAGATCGCGACCGGACGTCGCCGAGGGGAAGAAGGATCGATGCGCTATCAGGATGAGTTGCCGCCCGAGTACCGTGGCGCACTCGAGAAAGAGGGCGCGGACGTTCTCAAGAAGTTTGTCGACAACGGCGGCACGCTGATCGCGTTCGCCGGCGGTTGCGACTACGTCATCGACAATTTCAACATTCCGGTTCGCAACGCAGTCGGTCACGACTTCT
>QHVY01000168.1 GCA_003223695.1 Acidobacteriota bacterium | reverse complement strand
CCACTCGTATCCGTGATCGCGTTCGATGACCTGCCGCAGCATGTAGGCACTCGCGCCGCCTGGGACATCTTCGTCGATGAAGGCGATGCGATTCGTTTTCTTCAGCGACTGGAGAATCACGCCGCCCGTGTCGAACGGCAGCAGCGTCTGCACATCGATGATCTCCGCGCTGATGCCGGCGCTCGCGAGCAGGTCCGCAGCTTCCATCACGATGCGCGTCGTGGCGCCATATGTAACGAGTGTTACATTTTCTCCTGCGCGCAGAACCTCCGGAACGCCTAGGGGCACGGTGAACTCGGAGATGTTCGAGGGCAGCTTCTCTTTCACGCGATAGCCGTTCAGCACTTCGATCAGCAGCGCGGGGTCGTCACCTTTCAACAGCGTGTTGTACATCCCCGCGGCTTGCGTCATGTTGCGCGGCACACAGACGACCATTCCGCGCAGGAGGTTGATGATTCCGGCCATCGGCGATCCAGAATGCCAGATGCCTTCGAGGCGGTGCCCGCGCGTGCGGATGATCACCGGACACTTCTGTCCGCCGCGCGTACGCCAGCGGGTGGTGGCTAGGTCATCGGAGAGAATCTGAATCGCGTAGAGCAGGTAATCGAGATACTGGATTTCGGCGATGGGACGAAGACCACGAAGCGCAGCGCCAATCGCCTGACCGACGATCGTCGTTTCGCGGATTCCGGTGTCGGACACGCGCAGCTCGCCGTACTTTTCCTGCAGTCCGGCGCAGCCTTGATTGACGTCACCGAGTTTTCCGACGTCCTCGCCGAAGATGATCACCGATGGATCGCGGCGCAGCGCGTGATCGAAGCAATGATTGATGATCTCGAATCCGTTGAGCACCGGCGCATCGTCTGCGTAGGTCGCCGGCACCTCGGCGGGCTGAAGCCCGCCGCTACACAGTTCATCGTCATAGCGCTCATCGTTTTCGCGCTGATGTTCCCGATACCAGTCGAGGATCTCTTCATTGCCGGGCGCGTTCACGAGCGCGCCGGCGAGAGCGCGCATCGCATCGCGACGGAACGGCGCCTGCATTTTCTGCAGCTCGTTTTTCGCCTCGGTGGCGCCGAGGCGATCGAGGAAATCGACAACGGTTTTGACGTCGGCATCGATCGGTGCTCGATAAGTTTCCCACGCGCGACGCTGCGCTTCGCGAACGGTCTGCAGGCCCTCGCGTTCGTGGCGGTCGAGCTCGTCCGCGCTGGCGATTCCCTGAGCGATCATCCACTCGCGCATCTTGCGGATGCAAGCGAACTCAACTTCCCACTGCAGCCGCTCTTTCGATTTGTATCGCTCCTGACTTCCTGAGGTCGAATGCCCCTGCGGCTGCGTCATCTCGACAACGTGCACGATTGCCGGCACGTGCTCCATGCGCACGATTGCCGCGGCGTGCAGATAGGTTTCGCAGAGCGACGGGTAATCCCAACCTTTGACGGTGTAGATGTCGAAACCCTGCTTCTGCTTCGGATCGCGCTGAAATCCCTTCAGCAGCTCGGACAGATTCCCTTTCGTGATCTGAAACTCGTTCGACACGGAGATGCCGTAGCCGTCGTCCCAAATCGAGACGAGCATCGGCACCTGAAGCACGCCGCCGGCATTGATCGATTCCCAGAACAATCCTTCGGCGCAGCTCGCGTTGCCGATCGTGCCCCACGCGATTTCGTCGCCGTGATTCGAGAATTGGTTGTCCGCGTTCATTTCGCGATATAGCTTTGACGCCCACGCAAGCCCGACGAGCCTCGGCATCTGCGAGCCGGTCGGCGAAACGTCTGCGGAAGTGTTGTAAGAATCCGTCTGATCCTTCCAGGAGCCGTCGGGATTCAACAAGCGTGACGCGAAGTGCGCGTTCATCGACCGACCGCCCGACCACGGATCGTGCGTCACGTCTGGATCGGCGTAGAGCTGCGCAAAAAATTCGTCGAGCGTTCCCATTCCGGCAGCGAGCATGAATGTTTGATCGCGGTAATAGCCGGACCGCCAGTCGCCTTTGCGGAACGCGCGAGCCATCGCCAGTTGCGCGACTTCCTTGCCGTCGCCGAAAATACCGAACTTCGCTTTGCCGGTGAGGACTTCTTTGCGGCCGATCAGGCTCGCCTGCCGGCTTCGAAACGCGACGCGATAATCCTCGACGATGCTCTCGCGAGTGAAATCGGTGCGGGTACGCTCGGGCTGCTCGCGTGTGGCCACGATTCAAATCGTAGCATTTGATCACCACAGAGGGCACAGAGATCACAGAGGCTCTGTGTGCTCTGTGATCTCTGTGGTGAGCTCTTTGACGGCGCGTCCCAACATTTCTTGCACACGCGCGGCGTCCGGGCTCTCGCAGTAGATGCGAATCATCGGCTCGGTGCCCGATTTGCGGAAGAGGATCCACGTGCCGTCGGCGAAGTTCAGCTTCAGGCCGTCTTTTTCTTCTTTTGAAGTGAAGCCGTTGAAAAGCTCGGGCGCGCGGTCGAGCAATCGTGCAGATTGCTCCGTCGTGGCGTGGACATCGCGGCGATCGTAGTGCAGCGTGCCGAATTCGTTTTCCATCCGCGCGACGATCGTCGACAACGGCAATTTGAAATGCGCCACGCACTCCGCGACGAGCAGACCCGACAGGATCCCATCGCGCTCCGGGATGAAATACCCGAACCCGATCCCGCCGCTTTCTTCGCCGCCGATGAGGATGTTGCGCGTGAGCATCAAGTCGGCGACGTACTTGAAGCCGATCGGCGTCTCATGAAGTCCGGCGCCCAGCGCCTTCGCGACGCGCTCGATGAGCCGCGTGGTGGAGAACGTCTTCACGATGTCGCCGCTCATGCGCTTTTCGCGAACGAGATAGAGCGCCAGCAGGGAAATGATTTTCTGTGGCGATACGAAATTGCCGCGCTCATCGAGGACGCCCAAACGATCGGCATCGCCATCGTTGCAAATGGCGAGATCGTACTCGCCGGTCAGCATCACGTTGCGCGCGGCAGTCAGATTCTCGGGAATCGGTTCCGGATTCACACCGCCAAACGACGGATTCACCTCGCCGCGCACGGTGTCGACCACCGATTGCACGAGCTTCTCGAGGCTGCGCCGCAAAATGCGTGCGTTACCGACGTAATCGATTCCGAGAACTTTCGAGGGGATCTGAGCGGCGACGCCGTGAATCGGATCGTGCAGAATGGCGATTTTCGCGTTGAGAATGTTGCGAACATCGACCTGCTCGCGAAGCGCAGCCACATAGTCCTCGGAAATGTCTTCTTCGACGACCGAGCCGCCATCGCGCGCGGAGCGTTGGCCGAGCGAGTCGGCAATCGCGCGGTACATCTCGGGCAGCCCCGAGCCGCCGTACCACGCTTTGAACTTCAGGCCGTTGTACTTCGCCGGATTGTGACTCGCAGTGATGACGATTCCGCCGAGAAGTTTGCGACGAGAGGCCGTAAACGAAATCGTCTGCGACGGCGTTGCGCTCTTGGAGATGATGACGCGGAAGCCCGCGGTTTTGAGAACTTCCGCCGCCGCAAGCGCGAACTCACGCGACAAGAATCGACGATCGTAGCCGACGACGAGCGTGTTGCGATCGACATTCGCCGGTGGCTGCAGCCCGCGCGCGGCGACGGCAACGGCATCGGTTACGCGTCGAACATTGTCGAACGTGAATGTTTCGGCGATGACAGCGCGCCAGCCGTCGGTGCCGAAGGTGATGTCAGGCACCCGCGCACTTTACTGACGAAAGATGCCGCCTGACAACGTGGGATGTTGCGGTCCCGTTTTCCCGCGCACAATCGTGATGCCGTTGGGATCGCCGACGACACGTAGCGCCGGCTCTCCAGCCGGCGCGATCCGGCTGAGAGCCGGATCTACGAGGTATTGCCCTCGCGCCGCAGCAGAAACGAGAAGCGGATCGGCGGCAGTTTGATCTTCAATCGGCGCCTCGCGGACCACTGGATAATTTTTCGGCGCAACCGTGACCTGGCCGGATACCTGCTTCCGAAACAACCGTCCGTATTCGTCGGCCGGCCCATGGCGAAGATCGGATTGAATCGTGACGCCGAGAAAAAAGATGGCAATGACGAGGATGGCTTTGCGGAAGTTCTTTAGAGTCAGAATCCTTCGCCGCTTTCTGCGGTCGCGGACGGGAACAATGAGATCGGGCCTGTGGCTCATGTCTGCAGTTATTTCAAATGCTCTGCCAGCTATAAGGCCCTGAGATGGTGCGAGTTGGAATCATCGGTCACGGCTGGGGCGAAAGGTCGCAGGCTCCCAACTTTCGGGAAGCGGGAATGGACGTGGTCGCCATCGCTGGACACCGCGACTGGCGGCAGGTCCTCGACAGCGCGGCGGAACTGGTCACGATCGTGACGCCACCATCGACGCATGTCGAGATCGCTACGGCGGCGCTACAGGCAGGCAAGCACATCATTTGCGAAAAGCCGACGGCGCTGAATGCGTCCGAAGCGGAGCAGCTCGTGGCAGCGGCGCGCGCGCATCCGAAGCAGATCGCGATCATCGATCACGAGTTGCGCTTCCTGCCATCATTCGTTGAGGCGCGCAAACGCATTGGCGACATCGGCGCGATCCGCTATGCCGAGGTGCGGTATGCGAGCCCGAGCCGTGGCGATCGAAGCCGCCCGTGGAACTGGTGGAGCGATGCATCGCAAGGCGGCGGCGTGTGGGGTGCGGTCGGATCTCACTTCGTCGACGCATCGATGAGCGATCGGGAAAGAAGGTGACCTCCGACGATTTCGCGGCCGTGCATTTGCGACTCAGTGGAGGACAGCGGCCCTCCGCTGTCCGGACAGCCGAGGGCGGCTGTCCCCCACCTATGGCAACGATGACGTTCAGCGCTGTGGCATCAGGCCCCGACGAGCCGACGGCCCTGACGATTCACGGCGAGAACGGCGCGTTCCGCCTAACAGGCGAGGAGCTGCTGTTCGCGAAGCGTGTAGTGGCGGGCTCTCAGCCCGCAGGGGCGGCTAAGAGCCGGCCACCACACTTCGAACGAATCGCCGGTACCGATCTCGCGAAGCGCCCGGGCAACTCTCCCGGCGGCGCCTTCGGCACCGGCACCTACTGCCTCGGCCTCGCCCTACGTCGCGCGCTCGATGACGGCGATCGCGACGCGCTCGCGCCGGCGGCAACGTTCAGCGACGGTCTCGCGCAGCAGCGCGTTCTCGATGCCGCCCGCCGTTCCAATGCGGCGGGCGGGCGGTGGGAGACAGTGTGACTACTTGCGGGACCGATTGCCCTTCGGCTGCAGGTAATGCGTGAACGTCCAGTCGCCGATGCTCAGGCCTGATGCCAAACCGTCTTCATTCGCAGATCTGAAGTGAATGCCGCCGTAAAGGCGGCTGTCGGCTGCCTCACCGGCCGCAGCCGAGAAACTGGAGAAGACACGAGTCACTCCGGGCAAGAAGTCTGAGCCCGTAGTGAAAGAGATGTAATCCGTTCCATAGAACAGGGCCAGAAGTTTCGATGCCGCACCACTGAAAGTAGCATGGCCGGAAACATAGTCTGGGAATGGGGGTGTGCCGATGTACGACAGCCAGCTCGCGTCGGCGCCACCGGCACTGCGAATCGCGGTGACCGGACGCCAGAAGTGAAAGGTGTATTTCGCGTCCCATGCGCAGATGGCAGCGTCGGCCATCGCGATGTTCAAAAGCGCGAAAAGCCGGGCATTTTGCTCCAACGTATTGTGCTGTGCGGCTCCGACGATCTGCGCGATGCTGTTCCAATGGCCGGGAGGCGTCTCGGTACCGGCGCCGTCAGCCCAGAAGTTAGCGATCGTGCTCTGTTCATCCGTGCGGGTGGAACCGACCTTCGCGCCAAGCGCTTTCACTTCCGCGAGGTCTGCCACGCACTTCACGCTATCGAGCGGCAGAGGCGGTCCAGGCGGACGGAACTGCGAGCTGCTGGTCATGGCGAAAGGCGCGACGAATCCCCACTGCGGCAGCAAGTACGCAGCAAATGCTGGCGGCGTCGGCACCCAATCACCAGGCCCGCTGCCTGACGGAGGAGGAACCACTGCGTCGGAACCGTCGCCGGCTCGCGAGGCGAGTATCTGATCGGCGACTGATTGCCCCCAGGCAATCCCGCTGTTCTTCTGCGGGCCGTTCGAGATCGCGGCCAAAGTCGTGGCGTAAAGATCATCGAAACTTGAAGCATGAGTCGAAAACAACACGACAAGGGCCCTGTGCGCGGCGGCGCTGGCGGCGGCTTCTCTGGAAGCACTGGCGGGAACGGCGCTCTGCACGAAATAGGCTTCGTACCTGCGATCGATACCATTCACGGCGTCGTAGATCGACGCGTGGAGAATTGCAAGAGCACGCGAGGCTTTTGGCGGAGGTGTTTTGTCCGCGCGGATCGCGTTGAGTGCGGCGTTATTCCAGTCGGTGACGACGTCGGCTTGAGCCATCGTCGCCATCAAAGCCACGACGAAAAGAGAGACTCGACGCAGAATCATTTTGGCTGTCCTTTCCGATGAGCAGCGGAGACGCGAGTTGGACGAGTGAGTTTCTTATAGTTCTCCGACGGAACGGTGTCAAGCCCTGCAATTGACAATCAGCGATTCCGGACATAAGTGTTGGCCAACAGCCCAATGGTTACAGGGCGGCCACTCCGGAGTGGTCATGTCGAACGACAACTCTTTAACGAAGGAGGAGACCATGAAGCGACCAAATGTTGATACGTTTCCCCGTGCGGGTCCTATCAACCGATTTTCGCGGCGGCACTTCGTCGGGGTGACAGCCGCCGCGGCCGGCGTCACGCTGGGCTCGGGTCTTTGGACGCCCGCCGTGCGCGCTGACGACGATGAGCAGGGCGACAACGCAAACGGGCAATGCCCGGACGCGGAGCACATTCCACACATCAACTCAGTCACCAAGGGGCTGACAGGCGGGTGTGCCAACATGCACTTTTTCTTTCCGGGCCATGCCGACGGCACGGCCACCGCTACCGATCCCGAGGGCGCTCATCCAAATGGTCGCGACCCGTCGACGATCTTCGACTTTGACGGAGTCATCGGCCAGGCGGATCTCACTCTGACGGGAACGGGCACGGACCTCACCACCGGCGCCACCGCTCCTTACGGATTCCACACCGACATGCGCTTCATGTCGGGAAAATTCCGCGCTCCGGATGGGAGTATCCGCCACGGTTCATGGGCCTTCATATGACTCGACAGCCAGGCGGCAGCGAGCCCGTTGGGCCCGCATTCATGGGATCCGGGGGTAAGCCCGAGTGAAAAGATGTGGACCGCCCCGATCTCCAACGGAGGCGTCAAAGTAGATCTGAAAAAAGGCAAGGCCACGCTGAACGTCAAAGACGTCTTCGTCTTCGACGCTTTTACCGTGCCGAACTCGCTCGACACTGCACACCCGCTGGGACGTGTCAGCGGAATCATCAATTCTCTGCGAATGGAATGGACGACCCAGTTCACGAAATCGTGGACCGACTGCCCCGATGGCTTCAAGGGAGATTTCTTTGAAGGCAGCGCCACGATCGAGGTGACGGCGACGACACCGACCGTTCCGGCCAGCACTTGCCCTCCAAACCAGGGCAGGAACGGCTTCCGGTTCGTCTCCAATCCAGCGGCGACGAGCGTCAGCCACTTCGCCCAGATCGGGAGTGAACGAAACGGGGTCTTCTTCAGCTAGGTAGACTCGATCTCGATGCAGGTCGCCGGCGAGGTTCCCGCCGGCGACCTTGCTCGGGAGCCTGTGTCAGCCACCAGCACACGAACACGATCGCGAACATACCCACGAGTCGCCACCAGAACTCGGTCGACACCCAGATATCCTGCTCGAGCGATGAGTAATGTCGCTCGCTCCATGCGCCGACCCGCGCATAGGCTGACTCCACCGACACAGCCAGCGAGAGCACATGCGTCACGGCGACGACGAAGAGCGATGTGAGAAACGCCGCAACGCTGCGCCATCGCATCGCAAACAGGCCGCCGAGAAGGATGATGTTGTAGGTGAGCTGATCGGCTGGAATCGTACCAGTCGGCGCGACGAGCGATGAGATGCGGTCCGCACAGCCGCTTATCGAACGACAGCAGCCGCTCGGCGGAGAATCCGAGGAGACCGTCGTAGAAGAGCGTCGCCGTCCACCAGACAAAAAAGGCCAGGGCGGCGCCGCCCAGAAACCTAAGCGCGGGCAACAGCGCGCCGGCTCCAGGCGGCGAAAAAAATCACGGCAGTAGCGAACACGATCGTCTGCCAGATCGCCAGATGGAATGACGCGAACCATTGCGGCCTGTGACAACCGACGAGATACAGCGTCACCACACGAATCAAATTGATTGCCTGGATCAAAACAATGCCGACCACGGTCGCAAGAATCCGCTGCAACGCGCTCGCCGGAAACGCGAGCACGGCAGCGATGAGAAACAGCACGGTCTCGAGCCCGTTGCATCCATTCTGAATGTCGACGGAGAAGCAGGGCGACGACATGATCGTGCCGCTCACGCGAACGTGCTGATGAATCCCATCGAGGACCATGCCGGCCGTCGTGGCGATCCCTGCCGACAACGGCCGGACAACGTGGCGATCGACAGAGTCGAGCAGCAGCGGCAGCTCGAAGACGAGCAGCAGGACGGCAAAACGGACCAGGAACAGCCAGCGACGATTCACTTCCCCTCACTCTTCGCTTCGCCAAGTGTCATCCTGAGCCGCAAGCGAAGCGAGACGGCGAAGGATCTCAACCACGAAGCTGCATCGCATGTTGAGATCCTTCGCCGCCCTTCGGCTTCGCCTCCGCCGGCTCAGGATGACATTCGCGCGCACGCGCAGCGCGAATGTCACTTCGCGACCACCGCCGGGACGTTCTGATCGCGAATCAACTTGTTGAACGCGGGCAGATCGGTGTCCCAGATCGCCTTCAGCTTCCCGAGCTCGGCGTCGATTTGCGCAAAGAGCTCGTCTCGGACAGCGATCTGCTGCGCGGTCGGCGCATACGATCCGGTCGATGCCGAATCGCCGACGCCGGCGAGTTTGTCATTCAACCTGATCGGAAAATTCAACGGATCCTCGGGGCTGTGATTTTTTGTCTGATAGAGCGTTTCCTCGATCGCTGTCATCTTCTTATCGAGATCGTTTGCCGCACTCACGACCGTCTTGTTGTCGCCAGCGCGCTTCTTGATGTCAGTAAGCGATCGCCGCACATCACGAATGTGGGTGATCTGTTCATTAAGACGCTCGTGGATCCTGCCGAAGATCAAAGGTCGCCGTCTGCGGCGGCTGATCGCCGACTGTTAGACGGACGGTGTACGTTCCCGGCAGCACACGCGGACCCTGCGTTCCGCCGGCCCAGAGCACCATGCCGGGAAAACGCTTCGCCTCCGACGTACGCAAATTCCAGGAGACACGATTGTGACCATTGGCGATGCCGGTCAATCGATCGGTATCGCGTCCGCGCCGCCCGCCCGCTTCCTCTTCTTCTTCCGCGGCGGGCTCGGTGGTCGGCTGCTGTTCGCCTGCACCACCCTCCGACTTGACGGCCTCAGTTGCCGGTGGCGCCGGCGGTGTGAGAACGCCCGCCTTGAGCTCGGTCGGTTTCGGCGCTTCCGCCTGCACATCACCTTTCAACTCGCGAATCACTTTTCCGTCGGGACCGAGGAAGGCGAGGGAGACTTTGGTGCCAGGCTTTTGATCGCGAATCAGGAAATCGACGACCACGCCGTTCGGCGGATTCGTCCCTTCTGTCCGCGTCCCACCCCCGCCGCCAAATCCGCCACCCGAGAACATCCGCCACGCCGGCGCGGGCGTGAAGAGATGAACGCTTTTCGTAGCGACGTCAGGAGCGAGCTGGCGGAGCGGCTCAATGTCGTCGAGCATCCAGAATCCGCGTCCGTGTGTGGCAACGATGAGCGCGTCGTCGTGTACGAGCATGTCGTGAATAGGCACGATCGGCAGCTTCTGCTGCAGCGACTGCCAGTGCGCGCCGTCATCGAACGAGGCGTAGACTCCGCGCTCGGTGCCAGCGAAGAGCAGGCCGCGCTTTTTGTTGTCCGAACGGATGACGCGCGTGAATTCATTGTTCGGAATACCATCAACAATTTTCGTCCATGTTTTTCCGTAATCGATCGTTTTGTACAGGTAAGGATGGAAATCGTCCGACTTGTACATCGTCGCTGCGACATACGCAGCGCCTTTGTCGAACGGGCTCGCCTCGATCTCGTTGATCATGATCCACTCGGGCATCATTGATTTCGGCGGCGTGACGTTCTCCCAATGCTGGCCGCCGTCGCGTGTGATGTGCACGACGCCGTCGTCCGAGCCGGCCCAAATCACGCCCGGCTCGACCGGCGATTCCGCTCCGTAAAAAACGGTGCCGTAATACTCGACGCTCGTGGATCCTGCCGAAGAGCGCCGCCGTTCGTTGACTGCATGAGATATTGCGACGCCGCGTAAAGTTTGTGCGGATCATTTGGCGAGAAGAAAATCGGAAAGTTCCACTGGAATCGCTGTTTTAGCTCGGCATCGCCTGCGCCCATGGGATTGTCGGGCCAGGGATTCACATCGCGACTTTCGCCGGTGCGGTGATTGAGGCGAATGAGCAAGCCACCGTACGAGCCGCCGTAGACAACGTCCGGATTCGTCGGGTCGGCGACGATGTAGCCGCTCTCGCCGCCCGCAGTCACTTCCCAATCGCGCTGGCCGATTCCAGTTCCGCTGGTTCGATGGCGAATTCGCACAGCGCTGTTGTCCTGCTGGGGCCCGAGGATGTGATATGGAAAATCCGTATCAACCGACAGGCGGTAGAACTGCGCGGTCGGCTGGTTGTAGACCGACGTCCAGCTCTGGCCGCCGTCGGTGGTGACAATTGCGCCGCCGTCATTGGATTCGATCATCCGCAGCGGATTGTTAGGCGCGATCCAGAGGTCGTGATTGTCGCCGTGCGGCGTGGAGATCGTGCTCCACGTT
>QHVY01000167.1 GCA_003223695.1 Acidobacteriota bacterium | reverse complement strand
ACGGCACTGGTCAAAGCGCTGACGGGCGTCGACACCGATCGCCTGCCGGAAGAAAAACGCCGCGGCATCACCATCGACCTCGGATTCGCGAGCTGGTTCACCGACGAATACCAAATCGGATTCGTCGACGTCCCCGGCCATGAGCGATTCGTCAAGAACATGCTCGCCGGTGTTGGCGGAATCGACAGCGTGCTGCTCGTTGTCGCCGCCGACGAATCGATCAAACCGCAAACCCGCGAGCACTTCGCCATCTGCAAACTCCTCGGCATCCGCACCGGCGTTGTGGCAATCACCAAGAGCGATCTCGTCGACGGCGACATCATCGATCTCGTTCGTCTCGAGATCGAGGAGCTCGTCGCCGGAAGTTTTCTGGCCGGAAAGCCGATCGTGCCGGTCAGCAGCGTGACCGGCGCCGGACTCGATGATCTGCGCAAAGCGATCCTCGCGTCGGTCGCGGCAATCGACGATCGCGATGCAACAACACGTGTGTTTCGCTTGCCGATCGATCGCGTCTTCACGATGAAAGGCTTCGGCTCGGTCATCACGGGCACGACGTTTTCGGGACGGCTGAACGTCGACAGCGAAGTGGAAGTGCTGCCTGGCGGATTG
Organism: Acidobacteriota bacterium; assembly: GCA_003223695.1. Taxonomy (GTDB): domain Bacteria; phylum Acidobacteriota; class Thermoanaerobaculia; order Gp7-AA8; family Gp7-AA8; genus Gp7-AA10. Next base: position 8,652 of record QHVY01000167.1, on the reverse strand, counting down.
CGTAGCCGAGCGAGATCGATTCAGGTGCACGGGGAGTCTCGCGATTCCGCATCAGCCGGCGAACGGACATCGATCAACCTGCCAGACATCGACCTCGAGCAGCTTCACCGAGGACAGCAGGTGCTGGCGCCGAATACGCTGCGACCGTCGCAAATCATCACCGCTCGGCTCGATCTGCTCTCAGATGCGAAGCCGCTCAAAGAGCAGACCCGAATCCGATTTCATCATCTCGCCGAGGAGCTTCTGGGCAGTGTTCGGTTCGTGGACGACACGGGATCGGGTCTGCTGCCCGGCCGCGGCGCGTACGTGCAGGTTCGGCTGGAATCGCCGGTTGTCGCGGTCAGCGGCGATCGATTTGTGATTCGCCGCTACTCGCCCGCTCTGACAATCGGCGGCGGAATGATCATCGATGCGCATCTGCCGAAGCTCCGCCACAACACGCGGCTGGAGCTGCTCAAGACATTGGCCGAAGGAACGCTCGCCGAGCGCGTCGAGCTGATGGCGAAACTCGAAGGCCTGCACGGCCTCACGATCCGCGAAGTTCAGGCCCGCACCGGTATTCGCATCGAGACACTCTCGAAAGAGCTGAAGAACCTTCCGCATCTCGCCGATGCCGGCGATCGGCGATGGATTCACCTCGACACAATCGCTGACTTTCGCCGCCGCTCGATGGAGTTTCTCGACGGCTACTTCAAAGACAACCGAATGGCCATCAACGTTCCGAAAGGCGAGTTCGTGCAGCAGCTCCTTCCACACGGCAGCGATCCGGCGATCATCAACTTTCTGCTGCAGGACCTCGCGCGCGAGAAGATCATTGCCCTCGAAGGCGATGTCATCGACATTCCCGGCCGCTCCAAGAACCTCGGAGGCGCCGAGGGCGAGCTGGCGCGGATGATCGAGACGAGGTTTGCGGACGCGGGCCTGCAACCGCCGCCCGTTTCGGAGCTGATCAACACGATCGCTCAGAAGGCAAAGGTGATCGAAGGCGTGGTCGGATTTCTCGTCAAACAGGGAAAGCTCGTCCGCCTGGCGGATGGCGTCTACGTGCACGAGAAAAATCTTGAGAGCGCGCGGCAACGGATTGCGGCGCGGCGAGGTGACACGATCGACGTCGGCCAGTTCAAGGAATTCTTCGGCCTCTCGCGAAAGATCGCTATCCCGCTTTTGGAGTACTTTGACCGCGCCGGGGTGACGAAGCGGGTGGGCGACTCGCGCCAGGTGCTGTAACGCTCTGATAGCCACTGCCGATGTTCAAGAGCGACATCGGCACGTTCCTCTGCTCGATCTTCACGACGCTTCGATCGACGACCAGTTTCAATTTGCCATACGGCAGTTCGGCATGATCGATCAGCGGAAATCCGCGGACCTCGGAGAAATCCGCATTCATCATGGCGAAGAGCTGCTCGGGGATCGAAGCAGGCACTCCGATCCACAGCTCCCGTTGATAGCCGCCGATGCGAACGAGAAATTGTGAGGCTTTCACGCCCTGCACGATTCGTTTTGCTCCGGTGTCGAGGACAGCCGCCCCCGGCTTTTCGGGTTTGAAGGGCACCGTGTAATACGTCTTCGCAATATCGTCGACGTACGTGATGCTGTTGTCATCGAGATTGAAGAGTCGCCAGCGATCGAGCTCGTTATCGCTGCGCGCGTGTCCGTTGGCCAGCACGATTGTGTGCGTCAATGTTTTGTTCTGCGGTAACAGCACTGTGCGGATGGTAATGACCGTCGCAGGCATCGTCGGCTCGAGAGCGGCTCTGATCGCGCGCTGCGGCAGTCTCGCGATCGGTTTGCTGCAAGCCGCGAAAGCAATGAGAACGATTAATCCTTTGCTTCGTACCAGCTTCGACCCCAGCGCGTATCGACCGCCAGCGGAACCGCAAGCGGGTAGATGTTCTCCATCGTTTCTTTCACGATCCCAGCCACCTTCTTGACCTTCTGCTCGGGAACTTCGATCACGATCTCGTCGTGCACCGTGAGCAGCATCGCGGCGTCATTTCCGAGGTTTGCGTCGAGCGCGATCATGGCCAGCTTTAGGATATCCGCCGCGGTGCCCTGAATCGGCGCATTCGTCGCCATTCGCTCCGCGTTTCCTCGCACTGTGAATGACTTGTTGTGGATCTCGGGAATGTACCGCACCCGGCCGAACAGCGTCGTGACTTTCCCGCTCTTCCGAGCCTCCTCGAGCGTGCGGTCGAGATACTCCTGGATCTTCGGATAGCGCGAGAAATACGCGTCGATGAAATCTTTTGCCTGTGCGGTGGATATGTTCAACTCATTTGACAGCCGGAATGCCGACATTCCGTACAAGACGCCGAAGTTGATCGTCTTCATCGCGCGCCGCTGGTCCGCAGTCACCTCGTTCTCAGGCACGTTGAAAATCTTCGAGGCCGTCGCGCGGTGAATGTCCGCGCCATGACGGAAGGTCTCGATGAGCGATTCGTCCTGCGTGATGTGCGCGAGGATTCGCAGCTCGACCTGCGAATAGTCGGCGGCCAGCAGCAGATTTCCTTCGTCCGCGATGAAGGCTTTGCGGATTTCGCGGCCCTGCTCGGTACGGATCGGGATGTTCTGCAAATTTGGATCGGACGACGAGAGACGTCCCGTCGCCGCCACCGCTTGGTTGAACGACGTGTGTACGCGGCCGTCGCTGCGCACGAGCTGCGGGAGCGCATCGACGTACGTTGACTTGAGTTTGTGCAGCTCGCGATGTTGCAGGATCAGCTGAGGGACGACGAATCCGTGACTGGCAAGCTCCTGCATGACATCAACCGATGTCGAATACGCCTTCGTGCCCTTTGTCTTTTTGATCGCCGGATACTGCAGCTTCTCGAACAGAATATGACCGAGCTGTTGCGGCGAGTTGATGTTGAATTCCGTTCCTGCTTCGGCGTAGATGCGGCGCTCGAGCTCCGCGAGCTGTGAGCCCATCACATTCGACATCTGCTGCAGAAACCCGACGTCGATGCGAATGCCGCGATCTTCCATCCGCGCCAGCACGGGGATAAGCGGCATCTCGATCGTTTCGTAAATCTTCAGCAGCGCGGGATCGCGGCGCAGCTCCGGCTCGAGCACGTCCTTGAGAGAAGTGATCACATCTGATTTTTCGCCAAGGTACTGTTGGTAAGACGAGAGAGCGGACGAGCCGATCTCGTGATCGAGCGCGAAGAGCGGCGCTGTTTTCGCGACATCCTTTCGCGAGGTGACATCGAGCTTCAGCCTGTCGCGAGCGACATTCGGCAGCTCGTGACTCGGCAGACCGGGATTGATGACGTAGGACATGATCATCGTGTCGGTCAAGCGCTTGGGAACGGGCCAGCCGTTGGCGCCTAACCGGCGACTCTGCACCTTGGCGTCATGCGTCACTAAGAGCCGATCGGATTCGAGCAGGAGGCGGATCTCAGCAGTCATCTCGCTCATCCCGCCGACTCTCGCCGATATCGGCACGATGAGCGACTCCGCCGGCTTCACGGAAATTGATGCGGCCAGCAGCTCGTCGAATCCGTCCGCCGTCGTCGGTTCGATCCAGATCGCCACCGACGCATCGCCCGTCACGAACGATCGGATCTCCTCGGCGCTCGTGGCGATGCGGTAGTCGCCTCCTCCAGCCGCCGCAGCGGGTCGCGCAGCTCGAAGCGGCGGAAGGTCTCCCGCAGCAGGGTGCGGTCCGGCTCGCGCACGATCGCGGCGTCGAGGTCGACGTCCTCGAGCGGGACGTCCCGGATCGCCGTCGCCAGCCGCTTCGACATCCGCGCGTCCTCGGCGTGCTCGGTCAGGTTCTGCTTCCGCTTGGCGCCCGAGACGTCGTCCACGTGCTCGAGCACGCCCTCGAGGTCGCCCCACTGCTGGATCAGCTGGGCCGCCGTCTTCTCGCCGATCCCCGGCACGCCCGGGATGTTGTCGATCGCGTCGCCCCAGATGGCCATAACGTCGACGACTTTTTCCGGCGGCAGGCCAAATACTTCCGTGACTCCGTTCGCGTCGTACATCACTTCCCGGCCGGTGTGAAACAGCCGAACACCGTCGCCGACGAGCTGGAAAAAATCTTTGTCAGAAGTGGCGATCACCACTTCGTAACCGCGATCGCGCGCGATGCAGGCGAGCGAGCCGATCAGGTCGTCCGCTTCCCAATCCTCGACTCCGATCACCGGAATGCGAAAGCCCTCCAGAACCTCGTTGACGAACGGGAGTTGCACGGACAGATCGTCAGGCATCGGCCGGCGGTCCTTTTTGTAATCGGCGAACGCTTCATGCCGAGTTTTTGAGCGGCCGATGTCGAACGCGACGGCGATGTGATCGGGATTGTGATCGTTCAGCAGTTTCTTCAGCGTTTGCGTGAATCCGTAGACCGCGTTGGTCGCCAGGCCCGCGGAGTTGGTCAAACCGCGGATCGCGAAGTAGGAGCGATAAACGTTGTTGGAGCCGTCGATGATGAAGAGCGTTGGCTTCCGAGCCATGAGCGGGCGGATTATAGGACTGAGTTCAAAGGACTGAGGACTCAGGACTGAGGACTGAGTCACGCCCTCCCGAGCTTCGCTTTGTCTTTCATCCTTTCACGCAGTCCGTCAGCCCTCAGTCCTTTCACTGAGTCCTGAGTCCTCAATCCTGAATCCTTTCAACTCAGTCCAGAGTCCTTTCAACTCAGTCCTCAGTCCTCAGTCCTCAGTCCTCGCTTAAAACACTTACGGAGCCTTTCGGCTCCGTTCGTGCTACTAGGGGGCTGGACCGCTGCGGCCAGTTGGCAGGATTCAAGGAAGCTAAGTGATTAATCGTCCAAAATCGGTCCAATAAGTCAGGAGGGAGCCCGCAGCGGCCACTAAGCGCGGGCGATCAAGAAGGGACCCGCGCAAACGAGGCTTCGAATCTGTCGAAACCTGTACCATCGTGCCCGTACCCGCTGCGAAGAACGAGCCAAGCCAAATAATGCTGCCTTGCGGGCTCTGCCGCAAATCCCGCGATGTCCAGAAAGCTGAGGTTTCAAGCCATTTTTGCAACGTTCGTCCGCGAGAATTGCAGCTGACGCAACGCTGGAAATTTTTTCTCTCGCTGGCTCCTCAGTTGCAAATCTGACCGCCACCATGCAGAAAATGCTGCTGGCCCTTGCGGTTCTCGCCGCTTCATCCACCACTCTGCGTGGCGAGAGTTGGAGTCTCGGCGCCGGCGTCGGTCCTTTCATCTTCGGCCACTTCGTCGAGCGCTCGATCACTCTCAACACCGAGACGGGCACTGCCACAACGCGGTCGCGCCTCTCCGCGGAAACGCGGGCGGGCGGTGAGGCGGATATCGAACGCGATCTCAACCGCTGGTTCGCCATTCGACTGGAAGGCACATGGACGCGCTCGCCGCTGCGGATCAAATCCAATAGCGGCGATCAAGGCACGTCGATCGACGCTGGTAAGCTCAGCCTTACAACGTTCGTCGTTCCGATGATCATCCGCCTCAACCCGAAAGGAGCACTTCGGGCGTTACACTACCGTTCTTTCAAGGCACTCGGGGGCAGTGGGGCTGGGCGGGCGCAGTGGGAGTGGCGTGGTGGTGGCGGAACAATTTCGCAGTCGAGTGGCAGGGTCAGGAAATCGTCACGTCATCTCCATTTCGCACCAAGGACTTCGCGCCGGTTTCGCAGGGCATTCACATTCCGAAGCCGCGAAACGGCCACACGACCATCGGAATCCGATATCGTTTCTAGTGTGACGAAGAGCCGCGATGATGCAATCGCGATCCTGCATCAGTACACGAAATCGGAGTCGCTGCGAAAGCACGCTCTCGCCGTCGAGCAGGCGATGAAAGCGTGTGCGCGCAAATACGCGCCCGAAGAGGATCCGGTGCGCTGGGGCATCTGCGGTCTGCTGCACGATTTCGACTACGAGCAGTATCCGAATGCCGATCAGCATCCGTACGTCGGCTCGAAAATTCTCGAGGAGGCCGGATTTGATCCTGAGCTGCGGCGCGCGATCATGGGCCACGCGCCGTACACTGGAGTGCAGCGCGACACGATGATGGCCAAAGCGCTCTTCGCCTGCGATGAGCTCTGCGGATTTCTGACAGCTTGCGCGCTCGTACAACCGAGCAAATCGCTAGCGGACGTGAAGCCTGCCTCGGTCCGGAAGAAGCTGAAGGACAAAGCATTCGCGCGCAGCGTCAGACGCGACGACATTTATAACGGCGCAACCGAGTTGGGAGTGGACCTGGAGGAACATATCTCGTTCATCCGGCAGGCGCTCCTTGAAATCGCAAGCCAGATCGGTCTCGCATGAGAGTGCGCCTTCTCTACTTCGCCGTCCTTCGCGACATTACCGGAAAGAGCGAAGAAGTCATCGAGCTGCCTGAAGGAACGCGCGCCGCGGAAATTTGGAATCGATTGCGCGGAAAGCATGACCAGCTCGCCGGCTACGAGCGCCCACCGATGACCGCAATCAACGAGACGTACGTTTCTCCCGATCAGCCGCTGCGCGACGGCGATGAAGTGGCGTTCATTCCTCCGGTTGCAGGCGGATAATTCACCACAGAGCACACAGAGATCACGGAGACGGTCTCTGTGTTCTCTGTGCTCTCTGTGGTGATCAATTCAATGAGTTACCTCACCGACGCTCCGATCGATTCGCAGGAGCTCGTCAAGCGAGTGATGCGGCCGTCGGACGGCGCCTGCGTCGTGTTTGAAGGAGTGGTGCGCGATCACCACGAAGGCAAAAAGGTCGAATCGATTTTCTATGACGCCTACCGACCCATGGCCGAAAAAGAGATCCAAAGAATTATTGACGATATTAATATACGTTTTCCGCAGGTCGCGGCCGCGGTTGTTCACCGCCTCGGAAAGTTGAAGGTCGGCGAGGCCTCGATCGTCATCGCCTGTGCATCGCCGCATCGCGGTGAAGCGTTCGAAGTATGCCGCGCGATCATCGATCGATTCAAGCAAACGGTCCCGATCTGGAAGAAAGAGCGCGGGCCGGGCGGCGAGGAGTGGGTCGGTTGGCAGAAGTAACGCCGCTGCCCGCGGCGACGGTCATGCTGCTGCGCGACGATCCGTTCGAAGTGTTGATGATCCGCCGTCATGAAAACCGCAGCTTCGCGCCGGACGTGTGGGCCTTCCCCGGCGGCGCCGTCGAAGAAGAAGATTTCAGAGCCGGGCGCGGAATTCTGCTGAACGCGATGCGCATCGCCGCGGCCCGCGAGCTCTCCGAAGAAACCGGCATTCGCCTCGGCGACCCCGTCGATCTGGAAAAGCTCGTCTGGACCGCTCATTGGATTACGCCCGAGGGGCTGCCGAAACGATTTGATACGTATTTTTTTCTTGCCGGCGTCGGCCGCGATACGAGCGTCACTCTTCAGCAAAATGAGGCGGTCGATTCCATCTGGATCTCGCCCGCCGATGCGGTGCAGCGGCACCTGCGCGGCGAATTTCCTGTTGTCTTTCCGACCCTGAAAAATCTCGAGGCGATCGTCGGCTTTCGATCGGCAGCGGAGCTGATCGAATCGCGCCGCAGAGCCGAAATCCCCACGACCCGCCCGGCGATCGTCGATGGAAAGATCGTTTTGCCGTGAAGATTCGAGACATGGTGGCTCCGAATCCCGGCCCGTTTACGCTCAGCGGGACGCGCACGTATCTCATCGATGATTTCGCGGTCATCGATCCCGGTCCGGCGATCGATTCGCACATCGAAGCAATTCGTGAGGCAATGCCGAAGCTGAAAAAAGTCTTCATCACACATCGCCACGCTGATCACGCCCCTGCCGCCCTCCCGCTCAAGAGCCTGACAAATGCGCAGATCGTCGCGCCGGCGGGAGGGCTCGAAGTCATCGCCACGCCAGGACACACGTCCGAGCACGTCTGCTATCTCACTCCCGACCGCGATCTCTTCACCGGCGACACGATCCTTGGCGAAGGCACCACGGCGATTTTTCCTCCCGACGGCAACATGTCCGACTACATTCGCTCGCTCGAGAAATTGCGTCAGCGAAATCCTCGGCGCATTTTTCCCGGTCATGGGCCGACACGCGATGACGCGATTGCGCTCATCGACGAGTACATTGCGCATCGTATGCAGCGAGAGCAACAGGTCATCGACGCGCTTCGCGCAGGCGCGCACACGATTCCCGAAATGCGCAGGCGCATCTACCGCGAGCTCGACGAACGTCTGTACGGCGCGGCGGAAGTTCAGATTTACGCGCACTTGATAAAGTTGCAGGACGAGGGACGGGTTGATGCGCGCGATGGTGCGTACTATGTGTCACCCCGAGCGTAGCGAGGGGCCTGGTGGCCGGGCGGTATGATGACGCACCGCCACACACCCAGATCCTTCGCTCCGCTCAGGATGACGCTAATCCTCTGTTGCGTATGTGAGGTGGGTTTGGCGCAGGAACTTCCGAGAACGACAGCCGAAAGCACGAACTACCGTGGGACGTCGCGATATGCGGAGGTGATGGAGTTCATCGCCGCAATTCAGCGCGCTGATCCCGACATTCGTGTCGAGACGTTCGCCACCACGAACGAAGGGCGTGCGCTGCCGCTGGTGATCGCCGGGCCGGCAGGCGTCGTCGATCCGCGCAGTGCGCACGCGAGCGGACTGCCGATTGTCTTCATCATGGCCAACATTCACGCGGGCGAAGTCGAAGGGAAAGAAGCAGTGCTGATGCTGCTGCGCGATCTCGTCTCCT
>QHVY01000166.1:1143-6102 GCA_003223695.1 Acidobacteriota bacterium | reverse complement strand
CCCGAGAGCGAGGTGCGCGGTGGCGAGGTTGGGATCGAGCCGAACGGCTTGTCGCGCGTACCATTCCGTCTTCTCAGCGACGTCGGGCTCAGTGTCGAGCGCGCGTGCCTGTCCAAGTGACAGAGCGATCGCAAGATCAGCGTAGGCAGCGGCGAAATTCGGATCGAGCGTGATCGCGCGCTTCAATGCCCCGATCTGAGCGTGGTGCTCCGTCGGAACGAGACTACCGTTGAGCGAGCGTGCCTTGAGGTATTCCTCATACGCCTTCGGAATCTTTGACCGTGCCTCCGAACCCCGGCTGACCGGCTGCACGCCGAGCTTCTGATTGAGCGCGCTGACGGTTCGCGCCGAGACTTGATCGATGAGATTCAGAAGGTTGTGGCGGCGCCCGTCGATCGTGTCGGCCCAGACGTTGTAGCCGGTGCGTGCGTCAGTGAGCTGCAGGTTGACGCGCACGAGATCGCCCGCCGCGAGAAAGTGACCTTCGAGCAGTCCGTCGACGTGCAGCTTTTGTCCGGCGGCCTTCGCGTCAACCACGCGCTGATTACGGAACTCGAGCACCGCGGACGTCGGCCGCACCTGCAACGAAGGGATTTGCTGCAGGTTCGTTGTCAAGGCATCGGCGAGACCGACTGACAAGAAGTCGTCGCGTGTGCTGTTCGCAATGTTTGTTAGCGGCAGCACGGCCATCGACCGGATGGGCGGGAGTGGGGCGGGTGGAGCGGTGGTGGTCACGTCGCTGCCTGCGCCGCGCTGCGCGAAGTGAATGGCGAGAACGATCACGACGACGGACGCCGCGATAACGATCACGCGCGGCCAATGCACCGTTTTTTTCGTTCGGCCGATCGCGCTTCGCGAGTGCGAAAGCGTGTGGCGCGCCGTCGGCGTGCTGAGCTCCTCGAGATCGCCGAGAAGATCGCGCGCGCGTTGATAGCGATCGGCTGGATTCTTCTGCAGCAGCTTGCCGATGCTCTTCGCTGCGGCGGGAGGAAGCGAGGCATCGAGTGGAACGAACGGCTCGGGCTCCGCATCGCGAATTTTTTCGAGCACCATCAGCGGGGCTTCGGCGTTGAACGGCAACCGTCCGGTGGCCATCTGGTAGAAAACGACGCCGATCGAAAACAGATCGCTGCGCTCATCCGCGGGCTGTCCGCGCGCCTGCTCGGGCGAGAGATAGTGAAGAGTTCCGAAGAACTGGCCGGTCGTCGTCTCGATCGTGAGCGGCACACCGTCACGGTGAAGCGCCTTTGCCAGTCCAAAATCGAGAATCTTCACCTGGCCTGAGGGCTCGATGATGATGTTGGCCGCTTTGAGGTCGCGGTGGACGATGCCACCGTCGTGGGCTGCCGCCACTCCGGCGACAATCTGCCGCGCAATGTTCAGAAATTCCGCTGCTTCGAGCGGGCGTTTCCGGATGCGCAGCGCCAGCGTCTCGCCTTCGCAGTACTCCATGACGATGAAGGGCAGGCCGCCGCTTTCGCCGTCTTCGTAAATCGTGGCCACGTTCGGATGACGGATCGCGGCGGCGGTGCGCGCCTCGCGAAGGAATCGTGCGCGCCGCTCCTCGGTTGCCAGATCTTCTGAATGCAGGACCTTGAGCGCGACGGGACGGTCGAGGCGAGGATCGCGCGCGAGATAAACTGTTCCCATCCCGCCCTTGCCCAATACTCGGAGAACGTCGAATCGGTCGAAGGACTGCGGGACTTCAGTCATGCTCGCGCGGCTCGATTCTACAATGGGGGTTCGTTGTCCGTTCTTCGTTCCTCGTTGTCCGTGACCTACGTCTCGAAGAACAAAGAACAAAGAACGAAGAATGAAGAACGAAGAACAATGGTGGAGTTTAGCGAAGATCGAATCCCGTCCAGCGGAATCGATGCGGCCCTCGATGAGCTGATCGAGCTCTATGGCGGAGAGGTTCAATCTTCGCGAGAACGCGAGCGGCGATTCGTGCTCCCGCTTCGCCGCGGCGTCCCTGTTGCCGGCGGCGTGGAGTGCACCGTATCGTGGGCAGTCGACGCTGCGGAGCAGGCGACGGTGACGCTCGTCTGCGATCGCGAGGTTGACGCGCCGAAATGGCAGCGCGTGGCGCTGCTGGTCGCGGGCGTGATTGGCGCTCTGCTGTTCATGATGTGGCCGTTCTTCGGAAAAATGTCCACGCAGCTCGGCACGCTCGCCTGGATCGGCGGCTTCGTCGCCATCGCCGTTTATTTTCTGACCCTGCGGCGCACATCCGGTGGCCTCGCGTACGATTTTCTGCAGCGTCTCGCGCGAAGACAGCGGGCTACAGACGATCAGTGAGGATCGTCTTGGCGATCGTGGCGAGCTGCATGTTCGACGTTCCCTCGTAGATCTTTCCGATCTTCGAGTCTCGCCAGAACTTTTCCACCGGATATTCTTTCGTGTAGCCGTTGCCGCCAAAAATCTCCACGGCGGTGGATGTCACGCGCTCGCACACTTCCGACGAGAATAGCTTCGCCATCGCAGCTTCGCGAAGAAACGGCTTGCCTGCATCTTTGAGCCGCGCGGCGTTGTAGACCATGAGTCGCGCCGCTTCGAGCTGGGTCGCTGCTTGCGCGATTTGAAACTGGATGCCCTGAAACTCGGAGATCGGCTTGCCGAACTGCCGGCGCTCTTTCGAGTAGGCGATCGCGTACTCGAGCGCACCCCGGGCGATACCGATCATCTGCGCCCCGATTCCGATCCGCCCTTCGTTGAGCGTCTCGATGGCGATCTTGTAGCCCTTACCGACTTCGCCGAGGACGTTTTCGCGGGGGATGCGGCAGTCTTCGAAGATCAACTCGCATGTCGAAGAGGCTCGGATTCCCGTCTTGTCCTCTTTCTTTCCGACGCCGAAGCCGGGGAAATCGCGCTCGATGATGAACGCGGTGATGCCTTTGTAACCGGCGTCGGGATTCGCATTCGAAAACACGATGAAAATCGCCGCCTCGGCGGCATTGGTGATCCAGAGCTTCCGGCCGTTCAGGACCCAGTGATCACCCTTCTCCTCGGCGCGGGTAGCGAGAGCGAACGCGTCTGATCCTGAGCCAGCTTCCGACAGCGCGTACGCGCCGACCGTATCTTTCGCGAGCAGCGGCAGGTACTTCGATTTCTGATCGTCATTTCCCCAGCGGAGGATCGCGTTGTTTACCAGCGTGTTCTGGACGTCGACAAGGACACCGCAGGAGGCGTCGACGTGCGAGAGCTCCTCGACGACGAGGACCGCGTTGAAAAACGTCGATCCGGCGCCTCCCCAGCGGTCAGGGACTTCAATACCCATGATTCCGAGCTCGAAAAAGCTGTGGATGAGCTCTTTCGACATCGCTGCATCGTGATCCATCTGATGGACGAGCGGCCGGATCTTCTCGATGGCGAAGTCGCGCACGCTCTGCTGGAACATCTGCTCCTCTTCGGAGAGCACCGTGAGCGGCGCGCCAGGTGGGATTTCGACGGCTTGGGTGGACATGGCCCGGATTATAGGACTGAGGACTGAGGACCGAGGACTGAGAGGAAAATTTGTCGACGACATCGGTGTTATGGTCACTCATTCGAGACTCAGTCCTCCGTCCTGAGTCCTCAGTCCTGAGTTGGCCCCCGTGGCGAAATTGGTATACGCAGGAGACTTAAAATCTCCAGCTCTCAAAAGGGGCGTGCCGGTTCGAGTCCGGCCGGGGGCACCAAACGAGGACTGAGGACTCAGGACTGAGGACTGAGTGGTCAACGTATTGACTTTTTCAGTTGATCAACGGAACATTTCTGTTGATCAACGGATGGGAGGGCGTGATGGGCACCTGTTCCTACTGCGGCAGCCGATTCCCGCTGACGCGTTCCACTCGAAAATATTGCACACCGCGCTGTAAGACCAATGCGTGTCTCGATCGAAATCCTTCGCGCATCCGCGCGGCGGACGTACGCGAGCTTTACACGCTTCTGGAGGAGGATTTCTCGACGGTCGATACATTGCGGGAGCGGCTGCGGCGGATCATCGCTCCGGAGCGCCCGCCGATTCCACAAGTGACTTTTGGGGAGGAGCAGGATGGGGTATACGTCCCGAAAATGGACTAAAAACAAAAGGGCGCCTTTGCAGGCGCCCTTCCGGGGTGGGAGCTAAGAACTCGCCCCCTCAGGTTTACTAGAACAATCCATCGAACGCAGTACCTCCTCCCCCATAAATTTCCGGCGGACCCGCAACAAGCGTCACGTCCATGGTCATGACCCACCTCACCGAAGTCGCGGACCGGATCGACCGCTCCAACTCGCCCCGGGGTGGAGGGGAGGAGCGGGAACTTGATGACTTGTCAAAAGAACAAACCTGCTTCGGATAAACGCGCTGGATCTGGATTTATTGCGTTCGAAACTACATCGTTTAATGCATGGTTATGATGACGTTTTTCATCGCAAATAGCAACGCGGATTTCGTCGCGCAATCGCCACTGCGAACGACGGGCCACGAAGCGCGAACCACGTGCTACCATTCCGCTTTCCTGGAGCCACCATCCCATGAAATCGATCCTTTGCTCTCTTGCGTGCGCGCTAGCGCTCGCTTCGTCCCTCCCTGCCGGCAACGTCGGAGGTAAGGTCAGTTTTGTCACGAAACGTGGTCAAAATCCCATCGCCAGCGAAACCATCGTCCGGCTGGAACCTGTAGGTACAAGAGCCCCTAAGACCGCTCCAGGAAAGTTCCAAATGGTGACGCGCGGAAAGATGGTCATTCCGCACGTTCTCGCGATTCCGGTTGGCTCGACTGTCGATTTTCCGAACGACGATCCGATTTCGCACAATCTCTTCTCTCTTTCCTCGAACAACGCTTTTGACCTCGGGCTTTATCGGAGGGGAGCGGGAAAATCGCAGAAATTCGACACTCCCGGCCTGGTCAACGTCTACTGCAACGTCCATCCGAATATGTCCGCGGTGATCCTCGTGATGGACACGCCTTATTACGCGTTCGCTGACCAGGGCGGA
>QHVY01000166.1:0-1041 GCA_003223695.1 Acidobacteriota bacterium | reverse complement strand
GACCGGCAACGTGGCGCTGATGCTGGACAGCCGCAACTACCGTTTGACCCAGCACATGAACAAGCTCGGCAAGCCGTACGAAGCGCCGAGCCTCAAGGATTATTGATTGACCGCCACCGACTCGACGACCGAACCCGAATTGAAACGGCCGGCGCTCGAGAAGGCGCGTTTCCCGCTCGTTTGGAAACTGTTCGCCCTGACGGCAACCCTGATCGTCATCGTAGTCGCCATCGCCGTGGGCGTGACGATCGAGCGCGCGAGCGGCATCGCTGAAAACACCGTCAACACATCGATTTCGAACGCGGCGAATCTTTTCCGCGAATTCGAGCGGCAGCGCGTCGGCAGATTGGCGCTGCCCGCCGTGCTCCTCGGGAATGATCCGAAGTTCGTCGCCTACATTCAGGAGGCGATGTCCGGCGCAGCGAGCGCTCCCACGACTCCGGGCGCTGCTCCGGCGCCGCCGGTGATCGATCTGGTCAGCATCGCCGATCAACTCGAGCAGAGGCGCCAGGCGTTCGGGACGGATCTGATCATCCTGCTCGACGATCAGGGCCGCGTCGTTGCACGAACCGATCAACCAACTCTCAACGCGTCCACACGCGAGGATCTCTACGAAGAATCGCCGATCGTGAAACGGATTGTCGACGATGCTTCGATTGAATCGACAGCCGGTGTCGTGCCGCTCGGCAATCGCCTCTACCTCGCCGCGGTCGCGCCGATCGGCGCCGGCGCGAACAACGTCCGGGTCGGATATCTCGTCAACGCCTACGGCATCGACGACGCGTTTGCCAATCGAATTGCCGAGGCGACGAATGCGGGCGTGATTTTCGTGTCGCCGAAGTCGCTGGCCCGCTCGAGCAACGCGCCGGCGTTCAGCATGCAGCAGATGACCGGTGTCGATCGCATTCTGAAAACGGGCAAGCCCGTTCCGCCGTCGACTTTGCAGGTCGAGCGAAACCGGTACGTCATGACCGGCCAGCCGCTGATGTCGGGCAACGACACGGTTGGCGCGGCGGTTTTCGTGCGATCGCTCGATCGTGA
>QHVY01000165.1 GCA_003223695.1 Acidobacteriota bacterium | reverse complement strand
ACGACCGTCAGACCGAGCATCTCGGCCGGCATCAATCGGTCGTTGATGAGGCGATCAAGCGCGCCGAAAAAGAAAAATTCGTCGAGCGCATCTGGAACAAAGACGCCACGCTGTGGAAGAGCGACGAAGCGCACAAAAAGATCATCAGCAATGCGCTTGGTTGGCTCGACGTCGCCGAGCAGATGTCGAAGTATGCGAGCCAGCTTCGAGCGTTCGCCGAAGCGGTCCGCCGAGACTTCGACGACGTCGTGGTCCTCGGCATGGGCGGCTCGAGCCTCTGCTCGGAAGTCACGCGGCGTGTGTTCGGAAAAAAGAGTGGCTATCCGACGCTCTCGGTCCTCGATTCCACTGTCCCCGAGGCGGTGAAGAGTCTCGAGTCGCGACTGAATCTGAAGCGCACGCTGTTCATGGTGGCCTCGAAATCAGGGACGACAACTGAGCCAATAATATTTCATCATTATTTTTACGATCGCGTGAAGTCCGTGAAGGGCGATCGCGCCGGCGAGAACTTCATCGCCGTCACCGATCCCGACACGCAGCTCGTGCGCGACGCCGAGCGTGACAAGTTCCGCAAAGTGTTCATCAATCCGCCCGACATCGGCGGCCGCTATTCCGCGCTCTCGTATTTCGGAATGGTGCCCGCGGCGATCTCCGGCGTCGATATCGAGAAACTGCTCGATCGCGCCGTGCATGCGGCGCATGTGGCCGCGGTTCCGACGATCAAGAAAAATCCGGCGGCGATGCTGGGAGTGGTCATCGGCGCGATGGCCCAGCAGGGGCGCGACAAACTCACGCTCATCACCCCAGCTCCGCTCGATACGCTCGGCCTCTGGGTCGAGCAACTCATCGCCGAGAGCACAGGCAAAGAGGGCAAAGGCGTGGTTCCGATCGCCGGCGAGCCGCTACTGGACGCACGCGACTACGGCAATGATCGATTGTTCGTATCGGTCCGTCTGCGCGGATCGGACGATGTGAAGCGGCTCAAGGAGCTCGCCGACGCCGGCCATCCCGTCGTCGATCAAATCCTCGACGATCCTCTCGACCTCGGCGAGATCTTCTTCACGTGGGAATTCGCCACCGCCGTTGCCGGCGCAATTCTCGGCATCGATGCATTCGATCAGCCGAATGTGCAGGAGTCGAAAGACAACACGAAAAAGTTGCTCGAGGAGTACAAATCGACCGGCAAGATGACTTTCAGCGACACGCAAGTGAAGCCGGGCGACGCCGCAATCGCTTCGTTGCTGTCGCAGGTGAAGCAAGGGGACTACGTCGCGCTCACCGAATATTTCGGTGAGACCAGCAAACGCGACAAATTGATTGCCGAGATTCGCGAGAACATCGCGCGCTCGCTGCACGTGGCGACGACCACCGGCTACGGCCCCCGATTCCTTCACTCGACCGGACAGCTTCACAAAGGCGGATCCGACAAAGGAGTGTTTCTGCAGCTCACGGGCGGACCGGCAGAAGATGTTCCGATTGCGGGAGAGAAATTCACGTTCGGCGTTCTCGTGCGCGCGCAGGCGATTGGCGATCTGCAATCGCTGACCAGCCGCAAGCGCCGCGCGATCAGCATCGCTCTCGGCCCGGATGTCGATCGCGGCCTCGAACAGCTCGCGCAGACAGTGAAGGAAGTCGTCACAAAAACGATGTCATCCCGAGCGTAGCGAGGGAACGGTGTGGGCGGGAGGTACGAATCGGCAGCCTCGTGCCGCACCCCCACACCGATTCCTCCCCTTCCCTCGGCTCAGGGTCGGAATGACAAGCGCAGAAAGGTCTAAGCGATGGCGCAGGCGCAATTCGGAATGATCGGGTTGGGCGTGATGGGGGAGAACCTGGCCCTCAACATCGAGGAGCACGGATTTCCCGTCGCGGTGTGGAATCTCGAACCCGCCAAGGTCGATGAATTCGTCACGAAAAACCGTGGAAAAAAAGTGACCGGCACGAAGACGTTCGCCGATTTCACGAAAGCGCTCGAGCGGCCGCGCCGGATCATGATGATGATCAAAGCGGGCTCGCCGGTCGATGAGACGATCGAGAAAATCATGCCCTATCTCGAAAAGGGCGACGTCATCATCGACGGCGGCAACTCATGGTTCAAAGACACGCAGGAACGGACAAAGCGGCTCGAAGCGAAAGGGTTCCATTTCGTCGGCTCCGGCGTTTCCGGAGGCGAGGATGGCGCGCGTCACGGCCCGTCGCTGATGCCCGGCGGCTCGAACGAATCGTGGCAGGCAATTCAGCCCGTCTTCGAACCCATTGCCGCAAAGAGTGACTCGGGACCGTGCGTCACGCACGTCGGCCCCGACGGCGCGGGTCATTACGTCAAGATGGTGCACAACGGCATCGAGTACGGCGACATGCAACTGATCGCAGAAGCGTACGAGATGCTGCGCAAGGGAATCGGCGCGAACGCGGGCGAGCTCGCGGACATCTTCGATCAGTGGAACCGCGGTCCGCTCGAGTCGTTTCTGATCGAGATCACCGCGCACATTTTCCGCGTCACAGATCCGGAGAGCGGCGCGCCGCTCGTCGAGAAAGTGCTCGACAAGGCAGGACAGAAAGGCACAGGCAAGTGGACGGCACAAGTGGCGCTCGATCTTGCTGTGGCCATTCCGACGATCGCCGCGGCCATCGACGCTCGCGTACTGTCTTCCATGAAGGAAGAGCGCATGCGCGCCTCGAAGGTTCTTAGTGGAGGGCCGCGGTCCTCCGCGGCCACATCTGATCGCAAGCAGTTCATCGCCGATGTGCAGGAAGCTCTGTATGCATCGAAGATCTGCTCGTA
The DNA here is from genome assembly GCA_003223695.1 of Acidobacteriota bacterium. Taxonomy (GTDB): domain Bacteria; phylum Acidobacteriota; class Thermoanaerobaculia; order Gp7-AA8; family Gp7-AA8; genus Gp7-AA10. The sequence continues at coordinate 6,185 of QHVY01000165.1, read as the reverse complement.
CGCGCAGGGAATGGCGCTGATTCAGGCCGGTTCGGCGGAATGGAAATGGAACATCGAAATGCGCGAGATGGCCCGCATCTGGAAGGCGGGCTGCATCATCCGCGCGAAGTTCCTCGACTCGATCATGCGAGCGTACGAAGAAAAGCGCGACCTGCCGAACCTGCTGCTGGCGAAAGAATTCAGCGCGCGCGTGAAGCAATCTGAAGCAGCGTGGCGCCGCGCCGTTTCATTCGCGCAGTCGAACGGAATTCCGGTTCCGTCGATGTCCGCGAGCCTCGCGTATTTCGACGCGTATCGCAGCGCCGAGCTCCCGCAGAATCTGACGCAGGCGCAACGCGACTACTTCGGCGCGCACACGTATCAACGCAACGACAAAGGCGCCGACGCGCCGTTTGTGCACACCGATTGGGCGCGTATGGTGTAGCGGCGGGCTTTAGCCCGCCGGGCGGCCTGAAGGCCGCCCCTACACCTACAACTGCGGCTTGAGCACGTCCGCCAGCGCTTCCTTGATACGCGACCAGCGGGGACGGCGAAACCACTTGCGCATGGTGATCTCTTCGGAATGCGCAAGATCTTCGAAGAACATCGTCTCCATCTGCTGGGCAATTTCTTCGTCGTAGACATTCACGTTGACTTCGTCGTTGAGCCTGAAGCTGCGGTCATCGAAATTCGACGAGCCGATCGTCGACCACATGCCGTCGACCACCATCGTCTTCGCGTGCATCATCGTCGGCAGATATTCGAAAATGCGTATTCCTCTACGCAGCAGGAGGTCGTAGTGCATCCGGCTGGCCTGGCGCACGATCGGCACGTCCACGAATTCGCCGGGCACGATCACGCGAACGTCGACGCCTCGGCGCACGGCGGCCTCGAGCGCCCGAGCGGTGTCGCGATCGGGAACAAAGTACGCGTTGCTGATGTAGACCGACTTCGTCGCGCTGACGATCGACACGATGTACAACAGCTTGACCGCCGAGCTCCCCTCGCTTGGCGACGACTTGATGACCTGAGTGCGATGATGTCCTCGTGGTTCGACCTGCGGAAAGACATCGAGGCCGGTGAGGAGCTCGCCGCGGCTCTTCACCCAGTTATCCATGAACGCGAACTGCAACTGCGTCACCGCGGGCCCTTCGACGCGGACCACCGTTTCGCGCCAGTGATTCTTGGCGTCTGCGTCACCGAGCCATTCGTCGGCGATTCCAACGCCGCCGGAGAATCCAATCGCACCGTCGACCACCATGAGCTTGCGATGCGTGCGGTGATTGACTCGCGAGATCGTGTACCAGCGCAGGGGGTGGTACCACTCGAGATCAATGCCGTTGCGGCCGAGGAAGTCGATGAGCGACTGGGACATCGCGGCTGAGCTCGGCGAACTGGCGGCCGATTTCGCCGTCCCAGTAAATGTAGAACTCGATATTGATCGTTTTCTTCGCGCCGCGAATCGCAGCGAGCATCGATGGAAAGATCTGAACGCCGTTGCGAAGAATCTCCACGCGATTTCCATCGACGACGGGCGATCCGGTGAGGGCGTGCATCGTCTGCAGAAACGCCAGATCGCGCACCGTGAACTGATGCTTCATGTGATAGCGCATCGGCAGCTTGCGCCGGATGATCGGCAGCGGCGGCCGGTGCGGGTAGCGAATCGACTTGCGTTTGCGGAAAAGCATCAGCGTTTGTTGGCCACCCAGATCATCGCAGCGATCAAGAGAACGATCGCTGCAACGGAGGCAACGACAATGATCGCCAGCACGATGAATGCGGCGAATCCGATCGCGGCGAATGAGCGCGGTGGGCGGCTGCGATCCCGGTGACGCAGGAGCAGTTTCAAATTCATCACGTTTTCTTCGAACGCGATGTCGAAAATGTCGCCCAAAATCGGAATCTCGCCGATTGCCAGATCGAGAAGCACGTTGATGACCATTCGCGTGACGTGCAGCAGCGGGACGCGATGGCGAAGCCCTCCGATGATGATCCACGCCGAGAGAATCGCGCCGACCGCGTCACCGAATCCTGGAATGAATCCGATCGCCGCGTCGAGTCCGATTCGCCGGGAAGTGCCGGGAATGGCGACCGCCTCATCCATGAAATAGGCAAATTTACGTAGCGCGACGAGGTCAGGCGGCAGCTTCTCGTCGGGCTCGATCACCTCCGGGATGATGACCTGTTCCCGAGCCATGCTCAGCAGATTATGCAAGCCCCCGCCCACCCGGGTTGCGGGTGGCGGGTAGCGGGTGGGTGGAGGGCCGCGGGCGCGCGGGTCGGCCCGACCATTGCGTTTATAGTTGTCCGATGCCGGACGAAGTCGGCGAAATCCCCCGACGTCGAATGAAGGACCGCCTCATGGCCACGCGGGTGGTCGTCTGGTCGTGGCTGACCGATCCTGCTGTGCTGCTCTACCGGCGCGAAGCGCATGGCCGAAAGCGCGCTCGCGTCCTCACCGTCGAATTTTTTCTGTTCGCCCGAGAAATCACTCGCGAGTTTTACGACATCGAGGGAACATCGCGGGCGGCGTCCCTCGCGTACACCACGCTTCTGTCGCACGTGCCGCTTCTAGACGCATTCACGAACGTCCTCCAGCAGTATTTCAAAAGTATTTTCCCGAATTTTCAGAGCCAGATCGACAGCATTCTCAATGTCGTCATTCCGTATCAGTCGCCGGTGCTCACGTATCACCTGGCGCGATTCGCGGAGAACGCGCAGGCGGCATCGACGGTCGGCATCATCATTTTCATCATCATTGCCTTCCGGCTTTTCCTGGCGGTCGAAGCGACGGTCAATCAGATCTGGAAGGTTCGCAGCACACGGGGATACCGCCAGAAGATCATGGCGTTCACGATGCTGTTCTTCTGGGGCCCGGTGTTGATGGGTCTTTCGTTCACGACGACCGCCATGCTGGAGCGGAATCGTTTCCTGCGATTTCTTTTCCAGAACGACTGGATCTTTCGCGTCGTGCCGGTCATCGTGCTGTTTGTCGCCTTCGCGATGCTCTTCTGGCTCGTGCCATCTGCGCATGTGAAATTCAAAGCCGCGGCGGTCGGAGCCCTGGTCACGACGGCACTCTTCACGCTCGTTCGATGGGGCTTCGGCCTCTATTCGGATCGATTGATCCATGGCCGGCTGAATCTGATTTACGGGACGGTCGGCCTGGCGATCATCTTCCTCATCGCCATCGAAGTCATGTGGGTCGTCATCCTCCTCGGCGTCGAGATCAGTTACGTGTACCAGAACGTCTACGGCCTGCTCCGCGCGACCGAGCAGCGCGTTCAGGACGAGCCGCGTTTCGATCTCTACTTTGCGCTGCGCGCGCTCATCGAGATCGCACGGCGCTTCGACCGTCGCGAAGACGCTCCGTCGTCGTATCGTCTTGCAGAGCAATTCGGCACAACCGACGCGCAGATGCTGCGCATTCTGCGGAAGCTGGAAGACATGCAACTGGTGAAGGAAATTGGCGGCGATTGGACCGGCTTCGTTCCCGGCTGCGATCCCGATCGGATCACAATCGAAGAAGTGGTCAATCAAGTCGGCAGTGTGGCTCACTCCGTCCCCGAGCTCGGTCCTGAAGATCGCGAGCGGAACGTCATCGCCGATATCTTCAACAAATTGGCAGAGGCGACGAAGACGGCTCTGAATCGGATGACGATCGGGCAGCTCGTCCGCGACTTCTACGCTCCCCGCGCGCCCACGCGAATCGAAGACCGCTTCACGAACCGCTGACGCGCGCCCCGCGCAATAATCTGATGCGGCGCAGAGTCTCGTACGCGAGAGTCGTCACGCCGACCCACAGTGCGCCTGCAGTGACGCCTGCAGCAACGTCGCTGATCCAGTGGACGCCGAGGTAGACGCGGGAGAGAGAGATGGCGGTGATGAGCGTCCATGCGAGCGCCAGGCAGGCGGCTTTCCAGCGCCAGTGCGTCGCTGTACGAAATGCGAGATAGCTCAGCGCGAGAAGCACGACAGTCGATCCCATCGCGTGGCCGCTCGGAAATGAATAGCCTGTCGCGCGGCGCAGCATCTCCGCGACGTCCGGTCGCGCGCGGGCGAAGTAGCGCTTCAGCTCCATGTTCAGAAGTGACCCTCCGCCGGCAGTGACCGCCAGATAAAGAATCCAGCGCCACCGGCGCGTCAAGGCAAGAGCAATCGCTGCGGCCACCGCGATGACAGCCATTCCCACCGGACTGCCGATATATGTCATGACCACAAAAAAATTCGTCTCGGCGGCCGTGCGTTTTGAAATCGACCACGCGTGCGCGATAACGTCAACGTCCTGCAGTTTTGTGCTTTTCACGTGCACTAGCTCCGCGAGATCGATGAACTCGTCGCCGGCCCACACGGTGACAAGCCCTCCAACGATGATGATGATTGCGATTGGCACGTAGGTGCGAACCCAATTTGTTAGGCGGCCGATTCGCACCCAGCGCACCGACGCCCGGGCGATCGGCCGCGCGACGAGGCGTCCTGCATGGCGCAGCGCCGGGAGCGCCGCGTAAAAACAGGCCCAGAGGATGAGGAAGAGTCCGAGGAACGCGGCGTAGAGCGTCAGAATCCGCCCGACATGTACTTCCACTGCACGATCTTTTCGTTGATCTCGCGCAGGCGGCGGCTGATCATCCGGCAGAGCAGGTTGAGGAACTGCAGCGAGGCGTGGGGATCCATGGAGAGGATTTCATTCAGCGTGGCGCGATCGATGGAGAGGACGGTCGCGTCACCGTCGTGCGCTTTGGCATCCGCCGAACGCGCTTTGTCATCGATGAGCGCCATTTCGCCGAAGAAGTCGCCGCGATCGAGGACCGTCAGCGCTTCTTCGCCTACGCCGGGGATGAATTTCGAGATGCGCACGCGGCCATCGAGAACGATGTAGAGCTTGTCGCCCTTTTCGCCCTCGCGAAAGATCATTGATCCTTCGCGGAACTTTTCTTCGGTGGAGAACGTCGCCAGCAGCTTCATTTCCGCCGCGGAGAGGCCGCGCTCCTTGAACAGGTCCACTTTTTCTTCCGATTTGACTGTGACCTGCTGCACCTCGCGCTTGCCTTCGGCGCGTTTGCGTCCGGCGCCTTTTTTCGCATCCTCCTGGAAGAAGAGCTTCAACTGCTCGTTGGCGTCGCGGACTTTTTCGCTGAGTGAGCGCCAGAAGGCCCAGTGCAGGCCGACGGCGAGCTCTTTTTCCTGATCCATGAGCTGGTCGAGCGCGCTGAATGAGAACGTGTAGCAGGCGGACGGTTCGACGGCGATCGCATCGCTCGAGCGATGAGTGCGATCGATGAAGTTCATTTCGCCGAAGATCGTGTCGTGTTCCAGTGAGCCAAGGATTTGCGGACCGAATGGGGTGTCTTTGCGGATCTCGATGCGGCCGTTTTTCACGACGTAGAAGTCCATCGAGCGGTCTTCTTCGCGGAAGATGTACGCGCCCTGCTGCAGATCCTGCACGCGGGCAAATTTCGACAGCCGGGCGATCTGCTCGTCTTTCATATGCTGAAAGACGCCAAGCTTCCGCAGGTCCGTCTGCATGTTTGCGACGCTGCCGCGCTTCTCGGCATCGCGGGAAATCTTTTCGACAATTTCCTTGAGATCTTTTCGCGTCTCGAACTTGAAGAGATTCTCTTTGCGCAGCTCGAGGCGCTCGGTGCACGCCTGCAGATTCTGCACACGCGATTTGATCCGGCTGTTCAGCTCCTTGCTGTCGAGGTTCTTGATCCGCTTGAGCGTATTGATCATTCGCCGGACCGCCTCGGTGCTCTCGCCTTTCTGATCCGTGGCCAGCAAAAACGAATCGATGAACTCATTCAACGAGACGTCGAAATTCTTCAGCTCGAACTCGATGCGACCGGAGATCTCCGCCAGCCCGCGATCGAACGGATTCAGTTTGCGCGCGGATTGGATCTCTGCGCGGGCGAGCTCCCATTCGCCTTGCGAAAAATAGAGGCGGCCGAGGATTTCGAATGGGCGGTAGTTGTTGGGGGTTTTGAGTTTTGCGATCTCCAGGAGCTCGATGGCCTTCGAAGTCTCGTCCTTGGCCATGTAGTACTGCGCGAGACCGGCATACTGCGAAGAGTCGATCTCGTCGCGCGAGCGCTCAGCAGTGACTTCCTGCCGCACGTTCGTATATCGCTCCTCTTCCGCCTGGCGCTTGAGGTCGCGCACTCGCGCGAGGTTGATTCGCAGCGCGACCGATCCCGGCTGGAGCTTCT
>QHVY01000164.1 GCA_003223695.1 Acidobacteriota bacterium | reverse complement strand
GCGGAGAGATCCGCGAGCATCGACCAGTCGAGCCAGGACATGTCGTGCTCGGCGGCGTCGCCGGGCGGTTGATACTCGAGCGCGGCGCGCCACATTCCGTTCGAGAGCAAGATGCGTCGCGAGTTGGAGATGTCGTACAGCTTCATCGATCCTGTTAGGCGAGTGACCAGGCGCGTATCGCCGGTGTCGACGTTGATCGCGTACACCGCCGGCGGCGCGCCGGTATCCGTTCCGGTGATCCAGATTTCTTTTCCTTCTGCCGACCACGCGAGGCCATTCGCGCCGTGCGCCCACCCTCGAGCGATCGGCGAAGGTGTGCGCGTCTTGCGATCGAGAACGACGACATCGCTCTGCCCGCCATACTGCTCGAGAAACGCGATGCGCCCGCCGTCGGGCGAGATGCGCAGATCGCGCATCGCATGCGGACTCTCGTACAGAACGGTGCTGACCGGATATTCGATCCGAAACTTTCCGGGGATCTCGCGAATGATGGCCAGATTGTTTCCATCCGGCGCCCAATCGGCTTGCAGGACCTGATCAGCGATCTCGCGCGGTGTGCCGCCGGCGACCGGAACGCGCGCCAGCGTTCCTAATCCGCTGAGTCGATCTTTGCGCAGCAGGATCGCCAGCTCGGACGATTTTGAAACGGACAGCAGATCGGCGTCGGCGAGCGCCACCGGCCGCGCTTCCGGCGAGTGGCGATTGGTGACGTAGATCTCGCTCGGCTGCCCGTCCCACGCGGCGCTGTAGACGACAGTGTCGCCGTCGGATCCGAATCGCGCGCCGCGAACTTCGCCGCGGCGGAACGTCATGCGATGAAACGTCAATTCGGGACGCTCCGAGCGAATGCGATTCGCCAGATACCATGCCCCCCACGCGGCGCCGGCGATCGAGACGATGTAGAGCAGCGCGAGCAACAGCGGCGAGACGCGCGGCTTCGGCTTGATCATCGTCACGCTGCGCGGGCGGGCGGTGGTGGGCACGCGCATGGACGAAGTGACCGGAATTTGGGTGGTGGCCGCCGTCGGACTCGGTGACGCCGGAAGTGGAACTTGCGTCAGCGTTCGCGGCGGAACGTTTGGATTCGCTGTGCCGGACATCGTGCCCGCGCTCGAAAACGTGGAGAGCGTCTCCAGATTGAATGCGAGATCGCGCGCGGATTGAAAACGCTGCTCGCGATCTTTCTCCAGGCATCGCCGGACCAGCCGCTCGAGCGGCGGCGCCACATTTGGATTCAGCTCGACCAGCTCTTTCGGCTCTTCCTTCAAGATCGCGCTCAGCGTCTCGATCGACGAATCGCGTTTGAACGCGCGCGAGCCGGTGAGCATCTCGTAGAGAATTGCGCCGAAGGCGAAGATGTCGGAGCGCCGGTCGACCGTTTCGCCTCGAACCTGCTCCGGCGACATGTAGCCGACGGTGCCGAGGACAATGCCGGGCTCGGTAGCGGCCATTTGAAATTTTGGCCCGTCGTCGCCGCCGGTGGGACTCAGCTTGGCGATTCCGAAATCGAGAATCTTTACGCGGCCTTCCTTTGTGATGTAGACGTTCTCGGGTTTGAGATCGCGGTGCACGATGCCTTTGTCGTGCGCGGCTGCTAAACCGTGCGCGACCTGCAGTGCGATCTCGACCGATTTGCGCGGCGGAATCGCGCCGCGATCGAGTCGGTCGCGCAGCGTCTCGCCTTGCAATAGCTCGCTGACGAGAAACGGGGTGCCGTCGGTGTTGCCGACGTCGTAGATCGTCAGCAGATTCGGATGATTGAGCATGCCTGTGGCGCGCGCTTCCTGCTCGAATCGCTGCAGACGCTCCTTGTCGCTGAGCGTCACCGCGGTCAAAACTTTGATGGCCACATCGCGGCCGAGGCGAGTGTCGGTGGCGCGATAAACCGCGCCCATACCCCCCTCGCCGATCCGTCCGGTAACCCGGTACGGCCCGAGCATCGCGTTTTCCTGGAGAACCACTCAGTTAATGGTAACAGGGGCGGCGTTTTGGCGCCGTGCGGGGGGTCACCGCCACGTGTAGATGTCGACGTTCGCCCTGGAACGCAGCTCGGTCGTCCACTTGTCGATCTCCTGCTGCAGCCGCGTCGACTTCAAGGTGGTTCGGATGTCTTCCTGCACGTCCGCCAGCGGTGGAACGGCGAGTCCCCGCTGGCGGCGCTGCTGGCTCCAGGCGCCTCTATAGTAAGTGTCGATCTCATCCGTAGTGACCACGATCATCGGCGCGAAGCGCTCCTGGATATAGCTCTCGACCTGCAGCTCCCGTTTGACGAGGGCGCGGACCTCGTCGAGCGTGAGCTCGGCGTGCTGGACGGCTGCATCGAAATCCGCTGGTGCCGCGAATCGATTCCGAATCTGCAGCAGCCGCGCCTCGATCGCATCCTTCGAGACGTCGGTGGCACCGAAGCGCTCGACGTCGCGAAACCGGAGCGCCTGGGCGATCAGATTGTCGAGAATCGTGCGGCGGTAGTCGTCGTCGCTCTGTCCGGCAGCCCGAGGAAAAAAGCGGATTTCGGCCATTTGTGTGATCTCGCTGACCGTGAGCACCTGGCGATCGACCAGAGCGGCGATACGGTCGAGTGTGGCGGCGGCGAGCGGAGAGCAGGAGGCGGCGAGCAGGAGAGCGACCCGGAATCCTCTCATTTCTAAAGCCGTTAACCTCTCGAGCCGGGTAGTATTTCATTAGCCATATGCAGAAACTCGACCTTCACGAAGACGATCTCGACAGTAGGGCCCGGGAGGTCCTGCGCGAAATCATCATGCAGCACGTCGCCACAGGCGAGGCGATCAGCTCGCGTTCACTGGCGAGATCGGGACGTTTTCGCTTGTCGCCGGCCAGCCTCCGCAACGTCATGGCCGACCTCGAAGACCTTGGATACCTCCAGCAGCCGCACACCTCGGCCGGCCGGGTGCCGACCGACCGCGGATACCGCTTCTTCATCGATAATCTGATGCGCTCCCGCGCCTTGAGCTCGCGCGAACGCGAGGCGATCGACGATCAGGTGCGCAACGCGAACGAGATCGACGAAGTTCTGCAGTCGACCTCGCGCCTGCTGTCCGATCTCAGCGATCAGGTGGGCGTGGTCTTCATGCCGACACTGCTTCAGTTCGCGATCCGCAGCATGGATTTCGTCCTGGTCGCTGAGAACAAGATCATGTGCATCATCGTCGGCACGAATGGCGTGGTTGTGAACAAAGTCGTCGAATCGCACGACACGTTCACCCGCGAGGAACTGGAGAAGATCAGCCGCTACATCACTGTCGAATACAGCGGGATGACGCTCGATGCGATTCGCCGGCGGCTCATCCGTATGACCGAAGAGCAGAATGACGAGGTTCTGCAAAAAACGATTTCGCTTGGAATCGTCGCCGTAAACGATGTGGCGCCGGTTGAGCATGAGTTGTATGTCGAAGGGGCAACGTCGATGCTCATGAAACCGGAATACGCAGACGCTGCTTCGATGCGAAAAACGATGCTCGCATTGCAGGAGCGGGGGAAACTCATCGCCTTGCTAAACTCGTGTCTGACTGAAGACGCGCTGCAGATCATCATCGGCTCCGAGACCGATTTCACACAGGTTCACAATTTCAGCATCGTCGCCCGGCGTTACGGCTCGCACGCGCCGCTCGGAATGGTCGGCATCATCGGCCCGATGCGCATGGAGTACGCGCGCATGGCTCCGCTGGTCGATTATTTGAGCCGCGCGCTGAGCCGCAAGATCGAAGAGGAAGAGGAGCAGCAGCAGTAATGGACGACCAAAACAGAGGCGGTAACGGCGGCGACGACGACAGCTACGTGCTCGAAGATACCGGCGGGTCGATCGAAGACATCGAGCACGAAATGGAAGTCGCAGCGCAGGAAGCGGATTCGACGCTGTCGCGCCGTCACAAGATGCCGGCGCCTGAAGAGGCCCCGCTTCAGAAGGAGAATCTCGATCTCAAGGATCGCTATCTCCGCACGCTGGCCGACTTCGAGAATTTCCGGAAGCGCTCCGAACGTGAAAAGAGCGATTTCTTCAAATACGCGCTCGGCGGGCTGCTGAGAGAGCTGCTGCCGGTGCTCGACAATTTCGATCGCGCGCTCGATCACGCTGGGGAGGGAGACGATTTTCACCGCGGCGTGCTGCTCATCTACAAGCAGTTGTTCGACACCCTGACCAAGCACGGTTTGAGGCCGATCGACCAGGCCAACGTGCCCTTCGACCCCAAAATCCACGAGGCGGTAGTGAGCGAGCAGGACCCGTCGGTGCCCTCCCATACTGTCGTGGCGGTCCTGCAGAAGGGATATTTCCTTCACGACCGCCTGCTCCGGCCGGCGATGGTTAAGGTTGCCGTGGGCGGTCCGGAAGAGCCAAGGTAGAATTTCCCCAACCCGAAACATGACCAAAATCATCGGAATCGATCTCGGCACGACGAACTCGTGCGTGGCAGTGGTTGATGTCACTACCCCGCAGGTGATCCCCAACCGCGAAGGGAGCCGGACCACGCCCTCGGTCGTCGGATTCACCGAGGATGGTGACCGGCTGGTGGGGCAGATTGCGAAGCGGCAGGCCATCACGAATCCGTACAACACCGTCTACGCGATCAAGCGCCTGATCGGCCGCAAATACGACTCGGACGAAGTCGCCCGCGCGAAGCAGGTGCTGCCGTACCAGATCGTTGCGGCGTCGAACGGCGACATCAAAGTGCGCATTCGTGATCGCGAATACTCGCCCGAAGAAATCTCCGCCTTCGTGTTGATGGAGATCAAGTCATTCGCTGAAGAATTTCTCGGCGAGCCCGTGAGTGAGGCGATCATCACCGTCTCGAGGTGCTGCGCATCATCAACGAGCCGACCGCGGCGTCGCTCGCATACGGCCTCGACAAGCGGCACACCGGCGTCATCGCCGTCTACGATCTCGGCGGCGGCACGTTCGATATTTCGATACTCAAGCTGGAAGACGGTCTGTTCGAAGTCCTCTCCACCTCCGGCGACACGTACCTCGGCGGCGAAGACTTCGACAAACGAATCATGGATTGGCTCATCGACAGCTTCAAAAAAGACACTGGAATCACTCTCAGCGACGACCGAATGGCTCTGCAGCGGCTCAAGGAAGCCTCCGAGCGCGCGAAGCACGAGCTATCAATTTCTGAGGAGACGCGGATCACGCTGCCATTCATCTCTTCCGACGCCTCGGGACCGAAGCACCTCAACAAGATTCTGGCCCGCCGCGAATTCGAGCAGATGGTCGAGGATCTGATTCAGAAGACGATCGATCCCGTGAACGACGCACTGAAGTCAGCGGGCTTGCGCCC
>QHVY01000163.1 GCA_003223695.1 Acidobacteriota bacterium | reverse complement strand
GAAGGTGGTCGGCGGAATTGATGACCCGTCGCTGAAGGCGGCAGTGGCGCTCTATGGCGCGATTGTCGAGCGCGTCGTTCCGGTGACGTCCGCGGAGATCGCGGAGTCGGCAAAGCTCCTGGAAAACATTTTCCGGGCGGTGAATATCGCGCTGGTCAATGAGCTGAAGATTGTTTTCGACCGGATGGGCATCGACATCTGGCAGGTGATCGAGGCCGCGAAAACGAAGCCGTTCGGGTTCATGCCGTTCTATCCCGGCCCCGGACTGGGCGGACATTGCATTCCGCTCGATCCGTTTTACCTGACGTGGAAAGCCGCCGAGTACGGCGTTTGGACGCGCTTCATCGAGCTCGCAGGCGAAGTTAACACATCGATGCCCAGGTATGTCGTCGACCGCACGGTCGAGGCCATCAATCAGCAGGGGAAGAGCATCAACGGTGCGAAGGTGCTGGTGCTTGGCTTGTCGTACAAACCCGACATCGACGACGATCGCGAGTCGCCGTCGTTCGAGATCATCGAGCTTCTGCAGGAGCGCGGCGCGATCGTCTCGTATTGCGATCCGTATGTTCCGCAGGCGCGGCGAGGCCGAAAACACGATCTCGGGTTGGCATCCGTTGCATGCACGCCCGACGAATTCGCGAAGTACGATGTGGTGCTCTTATCGACTCCCCACACGCAATTCAGGGATCTTTCGCTGTACAAGCGTGTTCCTCTGGTCGTCGACACGCGAAATGTGGTGCCGCACGAGGCTGGAACGAGAGTGATCCGAGCTTAAGAAACGTCACGGTGAGGTGGCGTTACCGGCGGCGGCAAGTTTCCGGGGACCACCGGACGCGGCGCCGGCTTGACGTCGATGGCGATCGAGCTGTTCACGATTCCAGTCGTCACCGTCTTCGGTGAGATCACTTCGCGGCCCATGACACTGATTTCGTAGGTGCCCGGAGCAAGTCCGACCGCGCGGAACGATCCGTCCTCGTTCGTCAGACGTTCGGCTGCACAAAACGAATGACCACCGGCCGCGAAGGCGCATGCTGCACCTCAGTCAGAGTGCCGGTGATGACCGGCGAGACGGGGAGCGCCAGGTCGATGCTCGTCGATCCGCCGTTTGTGGTGTCGATTGTCACTGTTGGACTGCGTCTCACGCTTCCGGCCTGCTGCGTTTCGGCGTAGACCGGGATTTTGCCCGCCGGAACAGCATTAATTCCGAACTCTTCTTTCAGATTGATCAGAGTCATCACTGTGGGACCGAGGTAGACGGACACGTATGGCCGCTCTTCGTCGGTGCTTCCGCGCACGAATCCGCGAACGAGCGCTCCCCGGTCGAGGCGGACCTGAAGTGGAGATGCCGCGGGAACCTCGACATTCTCGACTTTTCGCGGCACGTGGACCGCCATTGAGACTTCGACGTCATATCGGCCGGGCCGCAGCGGCTCGACGGTGAATTTTCCTTCGGCATTGGTCATGGCATCGCGCATCTCGTGAGTGGGCGAGCTTTGAAGAGTGGCTCTCACGCGCGCCTGGGGCAGCGGAGCGCCGAGGTCGTCGGCGCCGGAACCGGACAGCGACACGGCGCGGACGACCTGAACGTCGGGCACTTTCGTTGTTGGCACTTTCGCGCTGACGTGTCGCTCCTCCGAGAGCAGCCCCTCGCTCTTGAAATGAATCGTATGGTCGCCCGGCTGCACGAGAATCGAAAACATTCCGTTTGCATCGGTCATCGTGTGAATCTCTCTGCGCCCGGCGAGCGGAGAAACGGATTCGGTCGATACGTCGACGTGTGCGATCGGTTTTCCGTCTGGCCCCAACACACGACCCTGCAGCATCGAACCGTGCTGCATGGCGATGGCGACCGTTTTTCCGCCGCCGCTGACGATCTGTTCCGCGGGGAGGTAATGCGGCGCCTCGATCGTCAGAACGATGGATCCTGACGGCACCAGGACTGTGAACCGGCCGCCAACGTTATGTACTTTGCGATCGACGAGTGTCTCCGCCGGCTGGGCGGTCGTTCCACGGTGCAGTATTAGGTGAAAATCGGGAATCGCCTTTTTCGTGGAAGCGTCGGTCACCTTTCCCGTTAAGGGCAGGCGCTGATCGGGTTGCGCCGCAAACACTGTGAGAAGGGCAGCGAAATAGAGAAGAGGAATGCGTCTCATGCGAGCGTCGGATTATAGCGGTTCGAGTGCTACTATCGATCTCAATGACTCCGCGTCTGCTGTTCATTGTTCCGGCATTGAATGAAGAAGCCAACGTAGGCAACGTCGTCCATGAGCTGCTCGCTGCTTTTCCGGACGCGAACGTTGTGGTGGTCGACGACGGGTCAGCCGACCGCACAGCCACCGCCGCCGCCGCGGCCGGCGCATTGGTGCTGCGGCTTCCGACGAATCTCGGAATCGGCGCCGCCGTTCAAACCGGTCTTCTCTTTGCGGACCGCCATGACTACGACATCGCCGTGCAGTTCGATGCCGACGGGCAGCATCGCGCAGACCAGGTCCCCGCGCTCATTGCTCCTTTGATCGAGGATCGGTGTGACGCGGTGATTGGCTCACGATTTCTTCTTCGCGAAGGGCGATATAACGCATCCGTTCCGCGGCGGATCGGAAATGCCATTCTGAACACCACGAATGCGCTGCTGCTGCGGAAGCGTTTTACAGACAGTACCTCCGGTTTTCGCGCGTACAACCGCAGGGCAACCGCGTTCCTGGCCGGCTCGTATGCACACGACTATCCGGAGCCTGAAGCGATCGTCGCTCTCGAGCGCCATCGATTTCGCGTGGAAGAAGTTGGCATTCTGATGCGCTCGCGCGAGGCGGGCCGCTCGTCAATCACGCTCATTCGCAGTGTGTATTACATGTTCAAGGTTTTGCTAGCCATGCTCGTACACGCGAGCCGTCCGAAGAGAAAGGGGCAGCATGAATCCACGAATCCAAATCATCTCCATCATCGGCAGCGTGGCGGTGGCGGCATTCGTTTTCGAGCTGATACGACGCCGTAAGTTACGAGAGGAGTACGCACTCTTCTGGCTGGCCGCCAGTCTGATCCTGCTCGGCCTTTCCTTCTGGCGACGCTCGCTCGATATCGTTGCCCGTCTCATCGGCGTTGCCTACTCACCTTCGGTTCTCCTGCTGGCGATGATCGTGGTCGGATTTTTTCTGGCCATGCATTACTCGATTTCTCTGAGCCGCCTCTCGGAGCAGAACAAACGATTGGCTCAGGAGCTCGCGCTGCTGAAATACGAGGTGGACCGCCTCAGCGGGTGATCAGTGCGATATGCTTGTCAGCCTCACACACAAGGGGAGGCTCACGTGCGCATCGCCCGAATCGCGTTGCTTATCTCTGTTGTCGCTACTGCCGGATTTGCTCAGAACAACCGCAGCGCGGTGTCGCTCACTGGCAATGACGCTGCTACGTGCACTGTGCCCGATCCCTGTCGGACATTTGACACAGCGATGTCCAAGACGAATTCGGGCGGCGAGGTGATCGTCCTCTCCTCTGCGGGCTACGGACCGTTCACCGTTACGAAGTCCATCTCCATCATCGCTCCTCCCGCTTATCACGCGGCGATGGCACCGACCTCCGGCAGCGCGATCACCATTGCCGCGGGAGTGACCGTCGTCCTGCGCAATCTCTATTTGAATTCGCTCGGCGCGGACATCGGTATCCAGATGGAAGCGAGCGGCAGCATCGTGCATGTCGAGAACCTCGTCATCAACGGCTTTACACTAAGCGGCATCAAGGCTTGCTGTATCTTCCCCGCCACAAGCGAGATGTTTATCAAAGACACCGAGATTCGCGGTTGCGGCGATGGGATTTATACATACGTGAGCTCTGGCAATCTGAAAGTCTTTGTCGACCACACACGTCTGGAGGCAAACAGCGTCAACGGAATGTCTGTTAATCAAAATTCTACGGTTGCTGCCAACCAGTCGTTGGCGGCAGGAAACGGGGGTAACGGCTTTTACGTTACCCTCGGGAAATTGACGGTCAGCAACAGCGTTGCATCAGCAAACGAAACCGGTTTCCGGGCCTACGGTGGCCAGCTCGCCGCGCACGGTTGCGAGGCGTCGGACAACGGGAATGGCTTTCTTACATATGGCGGCGGCGTCATGACTGTATCGAACTCACTGGCCACGAGAAACATCGAGGGAATCGTCTCGCTCGACGGTAGAGCATTCATCTCAAACAATACCGTCACCGATAACGGCACGGGGCTGCACGTGACGACGGGTTTCATGGAATCCCTCGGCAACAACATGGTTCGCGGCAACACCACGAATATCAACGGCACTGTCACACCGGTCACCGGCAACTAGGAGATTGGCGGCTCAAATGTAAAAGCGCAGGGAAAACTGCTGAACTCTGCGGACAACTCTCAGGGCATCCCATAAGTCCAACTTTTTTGAAGCAGGCGGCCGTTTCGGGACAGCGGGGCTGGCGGCGTCGAACTCCGTCGGCTCGTCGAATGTCGATTGGTCTTCTCGTCAATGACAACGGGACGGTGGAATCGGTCGTCAGAAATTCCGCGGCTTGAGCAGATCGGGTTCGACGTGTTTCTGGTCACGTGGCAGCAGCACAGTGAATGGGAACAACGTGGAAACGTCCGGCATCATCACTCTTTCTCGGTCCGATATAGGAGGTCAGATGAGGGAAATTGGAGTCGCCATCGCGGTATCGGTCCTTTGCTGTCTGTCGGGATTTGCTCAGAACAATCGCAGCGCCGTGTCGCTCACCGGCAGCGACACGGCCAGTTGCACAGTTCCCGATCCCTGCCGGACGTTCAGCACGGCCATGTCGAAGACCAACGCTGGAGGCGAGATTGTGGTCCTCTCAACTGCCGGTTATGGGCCGTTCAGCGTCGACAGGTCCGTCTCCGTCATTGCACCGCCCGCGTACCACGCGGCCATGGCACCTACGGCAGGCACGGCAATCACCATCAGTACCCCGAATGTCACAGTCGTATTGCGCAATTTGTATCTGAACTCGCTCGGCGCCTCGACCGGCATCTCCATCACTGCCGATAACAGCATCGTGCATGTGGAGAACCTGACGATCAATGGCTTCGTCGGAAACGGAATTGAAGCCACCGGCAACTTTCCCGGAACCACTCAGGTCTTCATCAAGGACTCGGAGATCCGCGGTTGCGCCTACGGCATTTACGGCTTCCCGGGAAGTGGCACGCTGAAACTCTTCGTCGACCGGACGCGCTTGGAGGCGAACCAACAAGAGGGCATCTTTCTCTATGCATCCGAACTCGTGATGCGAGACTCGGCCGTTGTCGGTTCCTCTTTCTCAGGGATCCAGGCCGATTACGCCGCCAAAGCGGACGTCGACAGATCGGTCGTCGCTGAAAGTGGAAATTATGGATTTTACGCCTTCGGTGGGCAAATCACTGTGAGCAACAGCCTCGCATCGCGAAACGAAACGGGTTTCCGTGTGGAAGGCGGTTCCCTCGCCGCGGATCATTGTGTTTCTTCAAAGAACGGAAATGGTTTTCTTGTTACATCCGGCGGCACGATGAGTGTCTCGAACTCCATGGCCACATTCAATATCGGGGACGGGATCGCGGCCATCGACCCTGGCAGCGCCTACGTGTCGGGTAACACAGTCACCTACAACGGTGTGGGACTGCACGTCACGGGAGCCGCGACGATGCAATCGCTCGGAAACAATA
>QHVY01000162.1 GCA_003223695.1 Acidobacteriota bacterium | reverse complement strand
CGAGCAGACGCTGAAGTCGATCCTGGGAATGCCTCGGGTGACGCTGCAGCCGGTGGCCGGCGCGCACGGTGAGCTCACCGGCATTCTGATGATTCACAAAGCGCTGGCGAAGAGCGGCAACGCGCGCAAATACATTCTGATCCCCGATTCGGCGCACGGCACCAATCCAGCGTCGGCCGCTTTCGCCGGCTACGAAGTTCGCGAGCTGAAGTCGAACAGCAGAGGAACGGTGGATCTGCACGTCTTGGAGGAGGCAGTCAACGAGGATGTCGCCGCGTTGATGATCACCGTTCCGAACACGCTCGGCGTTTTCGAGAGCGAGATTCGCGCGATGGCGGACATCCTTCACCGCAAGGGCGCGTATTTGTACTGCGACGGCGCGAATCTCAACGCGTTCGTTGGCGTCGCCCGCGCCGGCGACATGGGCATCGACGTCATTCACTCGAATCTGCACAAGACGTTTTCCACGCCGCATGGCGGGGGCGGGCCTGGGGCGGGGCCGGTGGGCGTGTCGGAAAAGCTCGTGCCGTTTCTGCCGTCGCCGACGATCGAGCGGCGCGACGACGGAACGGTCTTTCTCGACTTCGATCACGCCGATTCAATCGGACGCATGCGCGCATTCAACGGCAACTTCGGCGTCCTCGTCCGCGCGCTGACGTATATGCGTTCGATGGGACCGGACGGACTGCGCCGGATCGCGCAGATCGCCGTGCTGAATGCGAATTACATTCGCGCGCGACTCAAGGGCACGTTTCACTTGCCGTACGATGCGCCGTCGCTTCATGAGGTCGTTTTCAACGACAAGAATCAGATTCCGCACGAAGTCCATACACTCGACATCGCCAAGCGATTGATGGACTACGGCTTTCATCCGCCGACGATCTACTTTCCGCTGATCGTCTCCGGCGCGTTGATGATCGAGCCGACCGAGAGTGAGCCGAAGGAAGAGCTCGACGCGTTCTGCGAGGCCATGCTGGCGATTGCCCGCGAATGCGAGGAACGCCCGGAACTGGTCCGCTCGGCGCCCCACACCACACCCGTGCGTCGGCTGGACGAGGCGAAGGCGGCACGGCAGCCGATCCTGCGGTGGAAATGTAAGTAGTGTGGTGACGGGCTCTCAGCCGTCGACTGCCGGCTAAGAGCCGGCCACCACACACAATCGCGGCGTCCGCCTTGCAGTAGACTCACTCCAGCGTGGCGGTTTTCGAAGACGACGAAGACGATTTCGACCGGACGCTCTCTGTTCGCCGGCCGACCATGTCCGAGGCTCCGGCTGCGGTCGTGGATAAACGTGCGGCCGAGCGCCGTCAATCGAATACGCGCATTTTTTTCACGACGCTCGTCGTCATCGCCGTTCTCTATCTCGCGAAGCCCGTTGTGGTTCCGGTCGCACTGGCGATTCTCTTTGCCTTTCTGCTGACACCGATCGTGTCGATCCTTGAGCGCACTTTTTTGCGCCGCACCGGCGCCATCGTGCTTTCCGTCGGCCTTGCCGTGACCGCGCTCTCGCTCGGCGGCTGGTGGATCTATTCGCAGTTCAACTCGGTGGCGCAGGAATTCACGCAGAGCGGCACGATTCAACGCGTTGAACAGAAGCTTCGGTTTCTTCGACGATCGTCCACCGGCCTCGCGGTCTTTGAGCGATTTCAACGCACTCTGCAGCGCGTGACCGAACCGCCGGGCCCTGAAGAAAAACCGTTGAACGTCCGAGTGATCAACGACAACTCGGTTCGCGAACGGTACCGCGCGGTCGCTCCGACGGTGGAGTTCGTCGCCGCTGCGTTCCTCGTCGTGGTGCTCGTTTTCTTCCTGCTGAAAGAACGCGAGCAGATGCGCGACAAGCTCCTGCGTCTTGCTGGGCGCGCGCACCTGACGGTGACGACGCAGGCGATCGGCGAGACCTCGCATCGCATCAGCCGGTATCTGCTGACGTTCGCACTCCTTAACCTCGGCTTCGGCCTGCTCATCGGCATGGGCCTCTTTTTCCTCGGCGTTCCGCACGCGCCGCTCTGGGGCGTCATCGCCGGCTTGATGCGATTCGTCCCGTACGTCGGCGCGTTTCTCAGTGCGTCTCTGCCGACGTTTCTCTCGGTCGCCGTGTTTCCGAGCTGGTACATCCCGCTCGCAGTCCTCGGTCTTTTCGTTTTGAGCGATCAACTCATCGGCGGATTCGTCGAGCCGATCGTTGTCGGTCATCGCGTTGGCATCTCGCCGATCGCGCTTCTTGTCTCCGCGATTTTCTGGGGCTGGCTGTGGGGACCGGTCGGCCTCCTGCTGGCGACTCCGATTTCCGTCTGCCTGACGGTCGGCGGCGAATTCATTCCGGCGCTTAGACTCTTCTCGATCATGTTCGGCGCCGAGGATCCGCTGGAGGGGTATCTGAGTTTCTATAACCGGCTGCTGCTTCGCGACCGCACCGGCGCGATCGCCATCGCCGACCGCCACGCAGAGAGCGACACGATGGAAGAGATGTTCACCGATCTCTTCATCCCGACGCTGACGTTCGCGCAGGAGGAGCTGGAGCGCACGCGCATCAGTCCCGCGCACGATCATTTCATCAAGGACGTCATTCGCGAGCTGATCATCCGATTCGGCGATCGCAACGCGGGAACTCCCGATCCCGCGCGTCACATCGTGGCCGTTTCGGTGGCCGGCGAGCGGCTGTCGCTCGGCACGTTGATGCTGACCCAGTTGCTGCGCGAGGAAGGATATTCAGTCGATTACTTCACTGACTTGCCCGACGACGAGCTCCTCGCGTTTATCACCGAAGTGAAGCCGGAGGCGGTGTTCGTGTCGTGCACGAATTCTGATCATGTGAACATTGGCTACGCGCTGATTCAGTTGATCAACGAGAAGTTCCCCGAGCTGATGATTGTCGCCGGCGGTTCGGCGTTCGCACGCGACCGGCAGACGACGCTCACCGCCGGCGCGACGTATGTGCCGTCAACGCTGACCGAGGCGAAGGATGACTTCCTCGCGCGCCGCAAGATCTCGCGCCGCAAGACTGGCCGCTCGATGACGTTCAGCGGGACGCGGTTCCGCGTGCCGCCGCCGGCGTAACGTAGAGCCGGCTCTCCAGCCGGCTCCGAGCCGACTAAGAGTCGGCTCTACGTTATCCCGGCGGCCAGCCGAAGTTTCGCCCGCCTAACAAATGAAAGTGAATGTGAAACACTGTCTGGCCGGCGGCTTCGCCGTGATTGGCCACGACGCGATATCCATCTGAGCTCAGATGTAGATCGCGTGCGATCTGAGCCAGGCGCACCAGCGTGATCCCGACGACATTGGCTTCACCATCGGAGAGGTCGTCGAGACTGGAAATGTGTTTGCGCGGAATGACGATGACGTGTGTCGGCGCCTGTGGATTGATGTCGTAAAAGGCGAAGACGTCGGAGTCTTCATACACTTTTTTCGACGGAATCTCGCCATGGGCGATGCGGCAGAACAGGCACCGATCATTTCCAGCCATGTCGCGATAATACGATGACGCGCGGAATTTGAGCGAGATCGTTGCGCACGTCGTCGACGGAGAAGTGGTGCGCCTCGGCGAGATCGCGGACGACCTGCTGCTGACCAAAAGCGATTTCCAGAATCACGTGCGCCCGTCCCGCCTGATCGAGAATTTGTTGAATCGCCTCTGTTCCGAGCGGCCCCGGCGTCAACGCTTTGTGCGGTTCGTAATCGCGCACCTCGGGCGCGAGCTGCTCGATGTCTGCGGCCGCGATGTACGGCGGATTGGAAACGATCCAGTCGAAATCGCGAACGAATGCAGAGAGAACATCGGAGGCGACGACTGTAGCTACGCCATTTTTCTTCGCGACCGCGAGCGCGGCGACTGAAGCATCTGTTGCAGTCACACGCAAATCGGGTCGTTCCAACGCGAGCGTCACAGCGATGCAGCCGCTGCCGGTGCCGATATCCACGACGCGCGCGCCTCGATCGATCTTCGTGATCGCTGTCTCGACGAGAATCTCAGTTTCCGGCCGCGGAATGAGAACGCGATCGTCGACGTAAAAATCATGTCCGAAAAATTCCGTCTTGCCGCGGATGTACTGCAGGGGCTCACCGGCGAGGCGGCGTCGCATCGCGGCGTGAATCGGCGACGGATCAACGCGCTCCTCGCCGTGAGCCAAAACGTACGACACCGGTTGACGGAGCATGTCGGCGAGGAGGACATCGACGTCGCGGCTCCGATAGCGAGCCCGCAACGAGTCAATCGTTTCCGTACGTCAGCTCCAGGAAAACGTCTTCCAGCGCGCGATCGCTCTTCAGCTCCTGCGTCGATCCCGTGGCGATGATGCGGCCATGATTCAGGATTCCGATGCGCTCGCAGACTGCCTCGGCGACGGACATCGTGTGCGTCGTGAGAAAGATTGTTTTCTGCTCGCTCGCCAGCCGCCGCAGAAGATTCTTCACCTGCTTTTGCGCAAGCGCATCGAGGCCGACCATCGGCTCATCGATCACCAGCACCTGCGGGTCATGCACGAGCGCGGTGATGATCACCAGCTTCTGCTTCATGCCGTGCGAGTAATTTTCGATACGCGCGTTTGTCCAGTTTTCAATGTCGAAGTAGCGGAGCAGGTCGAGGGCGCGCACTTCGCAATCGCGCCATTCGCGTCCATAGAGATTGACCACGAATTCGAGCAGCTCTCGCCCGGTCAACTTTTCGTACAGGTATGGACGGTCGGGCACATAGCCGAGGATGGACTTGGTGCCGGTGCCGTTCGAGGAGACGTCGATGCCGGCGATTCGCACGACGCCTGAGGTCGGCAGCGACAGCCCGGCGAGGATTCGAATGGTCGTCGTTTTGCCAGCGCCGTTCGGGCCGAGGAAACCGTAAATCTCGCCGGGTGAGACACTCAGCGAGATATCGTCGACAGCCGTAAAGTCGCCGTATCGCTTCGTAAGATGCTCGATTTCGATCATGTCGCCGACGTAGAGTTTCGATCATGCGCCAGCCTGTATTATCCGCTCGCCGAAACCTGAGCCTGGCGGAGCCGTAAGACACCAATGGCCGAACGTGAGCAACTCGACGACCGCGCGCTGGTTGCGCGGATCCTCGAGGGCGATCGCGATCGATTCACGGAGCTGGTCCGGCGCTACGAGAAGCGCCTCATCAACTATGTGTTTCGCATCACGCATCGCTATGAAGAAGCACACGATCTGGCGCAGGAAATCTTCATGAAGGTCTATCTCGCACTCGATCGATATGATCCGAAATACCAGTTTTCAACCTGGCTCTTTCGGATTGCGCAGAACGCTTCGATCGATGCGCTTCGAAAAAAGAGCGTGCCGGAAGTGCCACTCGCGCGTCCGACCGAAGAAGACCCTGACCGCGAGCGTGAGTTCGCGGACACCGGCATCTCTCCGTATCGGGCCCTCAAAAACAAGCAGCTCGCCTCGGCCATCGAGAAAGCGGTGGAAAACCTGCCACCCGATTATCGAGACTTGATCCAGCTGCGCCATTTTGCGGAACTGTCATACGAAGAAATCGCATCGATGAAGAAGCTCCCGTTGGGTACGGTAAAAAACAAATTGTTTCGAGCACGAAATCTGCTCAAGACCGAGCTCGAGTCATTCGTAGAATCGGTATGAACGACGCCTGTCAGCGCTACGCCGAAGATCCCGAGAAAAACGCCGCGCACTTGCGCGAATGCGAGACGTGCCGGTCTTTGTATGCCGGAGTGGAGACGAGGCCGGTCAACGTCGGCACGCTGCCACTCGCTGCGTGGGAAGGCGCCCGCTACCGATCGTGGCCACTCGTACTCGGCGGCGCGCTGGCTGTGCTGGCAATCGCGCTCGCGCTTTGCGCCGCCGCGGGTATTTCGCCGATCGCTGCGCTTGCGGTGGGATTCCGATCCGATAGCGCACGTGCATGGATCGCTTTGATTGATCAGAAGCTGCGCCCGCTCGGGCCTCTGGTTTTCGCGACGCTCTTCATCATCGTGAATACGATCCTCGTTCTCCTTTTGCGCCGTGCGCCGCGAGGCATCGATGCGTAGGACGATTCTGATCGCACTGGTCATTGCGGCGACTGTTGTGACCGCTCTCGTCGCGGCGCCGCTGTTCAAGACGCCGGCCGCGCCGACGACGTTCAGCGAAGCGGCATCGATGATGACGCGTACGGCAGTGAGCGTGTCGCTGCTGTTCGTCTGGATCATCGTCGCCATCGTGGTGACGCTGATGAGCGGACGCGAAGTGCGGTACTCGTCGATCGAGGTGCGTACTTCGCCGCTTCACTGCTTCGCCCTCGGCCTCGTCGCGGTGACGAGTTTCGTTCTCACCGCGATCCTCTTCAGCTACCTGATTCCATATTTGGTGGGGTTACCGCTGCTCATTGCGCTCGCGGTTTTCGCCGTCCTGACTAAGGTCTACGGCACAATCGCCGTCTTTCACGCGATCGGAACAATCGTCGCGGGGACGCGTTCTCGCGATGTGCTGCTGCGACGCCGATGGCTGCGCGGCGACCTTGCGATGGTCATCATCGGCGTTCTTCTCCTCGGCGCCATCCGATTGATTCCTATGGTCGGCACGATTGCGTGGGGAATTGCATCCGTGTTCGGCGTGGGGAGCGCGCTGGCGACGAAGTTCGGCCGCCGTGAGCCGTGGTTTTTGGTGCTGCGTACAGCGACGTAGCGCCGGCTCTCCAGCCGGCGCGCGCCGACTGAGAGTCGGCGCCACATTTACACGTTCTCCACGATCGCCCGCCCGAACTCGCTCGTCTTCAGCAGCTTTGCTCCCTGCATCTGCCGTTCGAGATCGTACGTGACGCGCTTCTGATCGATCGTTTTGGCGATCGCGCGTTCGATCGCCTCGGCCGCTTCGAACCAGCCGAGGTGGCGGAGCATCATCACACCCGAGAGGATGAGCGAGCCGGGATTCACGCGATCCTGATTTGCGTACTTCGGAGCGGTGCCGTGCGTCGCTTCAAAAATCGCAACGTCGTCCGATTCGTTTGAGCCCGGCGCCATGCCGAGGCCGCCCACCTGCGCCGCGAGGGCGTCGGAGAGATAGTCGCCGTTGAGATTCGTTGTAGCGATAACGGAGTATTCCGCAGGTCGGAGCAGGACCTGTTGGAACATCGAATCGGCGATGCGATCCTTGATCACGATTTTGCCGTCGGCCTTGCCACCGTCGACGTCCGCTTCGGGAATGGTCACGTTTCCGAATTCCTGACGGCCGACTTCGTATCCCCAGTCTTTGAACGCCCCCTCGGTGAACTTCATGATGTTGCCCTTGTGCACCAGCGTGACCGAGGATCGCTTCGCTGCGATCGCATAGAGGATGGCTTTGCGCACGAGCCGCTTCGATCCGAATTCTGACACCGGCTTGATGCCGATCGCCGACTCGTCTCGAATCTTATTGGCGCGGCGGTCGATCTGATTCACGAATCCGATGATGTTCCTCGCTTGCTCCGATCCTGCCGGCCACTCGATGCCGGCGTACACGTCTTCGGTGTTCTCACGAAAGATCACCATGTCGACCTTTTCCGGCTCGCGGACCGGCGAGGGCACGCCGTTGAAATATCGAATCGGCCGTACGCACGCGTAAAGGTCGAGCATCTGACGTAGCGTGACGTTCAGCGACCGGAGACCGCCGCCGACCGGAGTGGAGAGTGGGCCTTTGATCGAAACGCGATACTGACGCAGCACATCGAGAGTTTCCTGCGGAAGAAAATCGCCATACGCCACGCTGGCTTTATCGCCCGCGAACACCTCGTACCACTCGATCCTCTTTTTCCCGCGGTAAATCTTCTGCACGGCGCCGTCGATGACATATTTAGTCGCGCGCCAGATGTCCGGGCCTGTGCCGTCGCCTTCGATGAACGGGATGATCGGATCGTCCGGGACGACGATCCGGCCGCCTTCATATCCGATCTGTTGGCCGAATTTCGGCGGATCCAGCTTCATGAGCGCGAGAGTTTAGCAGCGATCGAAGCGTCGCCAAATTGCGGCGATCGGATTCGTGCTCAACCTTCTTCGGCGTTTCCAGCAGTTTCGGGATTCCTCGGAAACGTGGATCGTTCAGCAGCAATGCGAAGGCCTCGAGACCTAGGTGGCCATCGCCGATGTGTTCGTGGCGATCGACGCGCGAGCCGAGCGGCTTCTTTGAATCATTCAGATGAAAGAGGCCGACGTTTTTGATGCCGACGTGCTGCTCGAGACGTTCGATTGTCTCGTTGTACGCCGCAGCCGTTCGGAGATCGTAGCCGGAGGCAAACGCGTGACACGTGTCGAAGCAGATACCGACACGCGTCCGATCGCTGACCGATTTGATGATCTGGCCAAGCTCATCGAACGAGCAGCCGATGCATGAGCCCTGACCCGCCGACGTTTCGAGCAGCGTGGCGACTCTGTGATGCGGAAGTGCGGCGTGAATCTGATCGAGTGATCGCGCGATCTGATCGATGCCCGCATTCGCTCCTGCGCCCATGTGCGCGCCGGGATGAAGCACGACAGCGCGGATGCTGAGCCGCTCGGCGCGATCGAGCTCGTCGATCATCGCCGCGATCGATTTGCGATGAAACTCGCGATTTGTGGTCGCAAGGTTGATCAGATATGACGCGTGCGTGAAAACCGGCCTGACCGTGCGTTTCTTTGCGAAGAGGGCGCAGTCGTCGTCGGTCAGCTCCTTGCCTTTCCACTGATTCGAGTTCTTCGCAAAAATCGCTACTGCCGACACGTTCAGCTCGGCAGCGCGGTCGAACGCCGTGTGCAGGCCACCTTTCGTCGAGAGGTGCGCACCGATGAGATCGCCATGTTTTTCGGAGTAGCGGAAGCGAGACATCGCCCAAAGAACATCAAGGCGTCAGGCGGAAATTCACCGTGACCGTGTAGTAGACGTCGATCGGCTCGCCTTGAAACGACGCTGGGCGGAAGCGCCACTCGCTCACCGCTTCACGCGCCGCTTCGCCGAGGCCGTTCGGCAGATCCTTGATGACTTCGACGTTGTCGATTGTTCCATCGCGGCGAACGATTCCCCGCACCACCACCGCCCCCTGCACGCCCGCCCTCCGCGCCGCGAGCGGATAGCGCGGCAGCACGCGATCGATTTCCTCCGGCTGCGTGCCGCCGAGGGGAACTGCGGAGTACACGCCGTGCTCGATGGGAGTCGTAGCAGTGGGAACCGTTTCTGCGGGCGGAGCAATTGGAATCATTGTTTCAGTTTGCGGCGCGGCCGATGCCGTGGCTTCCGTCGGCGGCGCAGTTTCCGTCCGGACCTCGAGCTGGCGCGTGCCCACCGATGACACGTCGATCGCATCTGTAGACGCGCACCTGGGTGTCGGACAGCAGCTCGCCGATGATCGGATAAAAAATCCCAGGGCCGGCGTAAAGCGGAGTGCGTTGCGTCACGACTGCCGCGAGCGACGGAAGTTTCTTGATCGCCTGATAACGCGCAAGGCGGCGCGTGCGTTCAGAAGTGCGTTCGAGACTGTTCCGCTCCGCCCAGCCGCTCAACCCTTCCGGATCCTGCACGCGGATCCAGGCTCCGCGGTCTTCCAGCAGCAGAAGCCTCGTGGCTTCGGTTTCGGTGGCCACTACTGCGGCCCCCGCATTCGGCTCGGTTCGCAATCGGATTCGCAGCGACAGGACCGACAAAGATTCAGCGGATGCCATCGTATCGCGCGCCGGGCGCCTGCCGGTGGTGAAGATCAGCGCGCCTAACAACATGAGAAAAATCAGGCCGAGGAGGATGATGACGAAGGTGCCGCGGCGATGGCGCACCAATGCGCTGGTCATTTCGATCGCTTACGGCCTTTCATCAGCATGACCATGATCGCCTTCTGCACGTGGAGGCGGTTCTCCGCTTCATCGAAGATCACCGACTGTTTGCCGTCGATCACCTCCGCGGCGACTTCTTCTCCCCGATGAGCGGGCAGGCAGTGCATGAAAATCGCGTTTTTCCGCGCCAGCGACATCACTCGCTTGTCGACCTGCCAGCCGGCGAAATCGTGGCGGCGCTTTTCGGACTCCTCTTCCTGCCCCATCGAAGCCCACACGTCCGTTTCGATGATGTCGGCATCGTCGACGGCCTCTTCGATCGAGTGCGTCACTGTGATTTTCGTTCCGGCGGCTTTGGCGTCAGCGGTCGCCTGCGCGACAACCTGCGGATTGGGCTCGTAGCCCTGCGGCGTCGCCACGACGATGTTCATTCCCACTTTTGGCGCGCCGAACATCAGCGAGTGAGCCATGTTGTTGCCGTCGCCGACCCAGGCGATCTTTTTTCCTTTCAACTTTCTGAGCTTCTCCCACGCAGTGAAGTAGTCGGCCATGACCTGACATGGATGAGACAAGTCCGTTAGGCCATTGATAACCGGAACCGCCGCGTTCTCGGCGAGATCGGTGACCGTTTTGTGTGCGAATGTGCGGGCCATGATTCCGTCGACGTAACGCGACAGCACCTTCGCTGTATCGGCAATCGGCTCTCCTCGTCCGAGCTGAATGTCGCGCGCAGAGAGAAACAGCGCGTGACCACCGAGCTGGAACATCCCGACCTCGAACGACACGCGCGTACGCGTCGACGACTTCTCGAAGATCATCGCCAGCGTCTGTCCCTTGAGCGCGTCGCGAAATTTACGCGGCTTCGCCTTGATCAGGCGCGCGAGCTTGAAGATCGACATCACCTCGCGCGCGGTGAAGTCGTGAATCTCGATGAAATCCTTCTGCTTCATTTCTCGCTCACAATCGTGGCATCGATCGCCGCCGGCTTCGTGATGCGCCGCACCGGCGCGACCTTCGCGTCCAGCATCGAATCGAAAAAGTTCCAGTCGAACAGCCCGTCGTCGCTCCGCGGATCGAGAAGATAGAACGCGAGCCTCCCCAGCGGCTGATTCATTCGCACGACGTAGGTGCCCGCGGGGAACGTTTCGTCGCGGCTTTTCCACTTTCCGGTCAGTGTCAGCTCGTTGTGACCCTGAAAAGCGTGTTCGCTGCGCTCCGTATCGCGGATGACGAATTGTTCGGCAGCGAACGTCGTCTCGCGCGTCAGCTTCTCGAGGACGACGCCGTGGGTCAGAAGGTTCGCTGCAACGTTCTGCGCCGTGGCGTCGATGAGAAACGCGTAAGGAACATCCTCGCGTTCTTTTGCAGCGAACACCCCATAATCAGTCATCTTCATTGGTACGATTTGGCCGGTACGGCGGATATGGTGCGGCGTTTCCCCGAGATTCTCCGGTCCCAACTCGGCTCCATCCTCCGGCACGCACTTCTCCCACAGGATCTCTGAATCCTTCCACGGCTTGATCTCGAATCGCACGCCCTGTTTGCGCAACTTGGCTCGATCGGCGCGCGCAACCAGCCGCATCATCTTTTTTCCGTGCTTCTC
>QHVY01000209.1 GCA_003223695.1 Acidobacteriota bacterium | reverse complement strand
AAGAGCTCATGGGCCGTCGTGCCGGGCACGACCATCCGCAGCCAATCGAGCGGCGACATCGAATCGCGAAGAATCTCTTCGGGCGCAGTGGCACCCGCGCGATCACTGCCAGCGATCATCGCCAGAAACGGAACGAGCGTGACTCCGGCGAGGCAAAAGGCGGTGAGGGAGATATCGAGCAAATGCCTTCTGCGAACGAGCGCGAACATCACCGCTCCGATCGCCGCGAACAGCGGCTCTCCGGCCAGGAATGACATGGCGATCGCGCTGCCGCAGGCGATCGACGATGCTCCCGATAGGCCACACCACAGCACGAGCGGGATCCAGGCGAACGTGGTCAGATTGTTCGAGATGTCGAGCATCGACAGCGTCGGCCCGCAGAGCATCAGCGTCATTGCACCGATGAACGCTGCGCGCGCAGAAGCAAATCGCGAAAAAAGCAAAAAACTGCCGCAGCCGAGGAGCACCAGATGCAGCAGAAGAAAAATCACGTACGCTTGCGCGAACGGCACGATGAGAAAAATCCAGAACGGCGGATAGAACACGGCCGTCTGCGGATTTGCCAGCCACGGCTCTCCCGACGCGTTGTAGGGATTCCAGAACGGCAGCCGGAAATTACGCAGCTCGACCGCGGTGAAATAGCGCAGCGGCTGAAAGTAATCGGCGTGATCGCGGAATGTCAGCACCTCGCCGCGCATCAGCGGCCGCGCGAACATCGCCAGCGCGAGC
Source organism: Acidobacteriota bacterium (assembly GCA_003223695.1). Classification (GTDB taxonomy): domain Bacteria; phylum Acidobacteriota; class Thermoanaerobaculia; order Gp7-AA8; family Gp7-AA8; genus Gp7-AA10. Next base: position 5,568 of record QHVY01000209.1, on the reverse strand, counting down.
AGCACGATGAAGGTGAACGCGACGCGGCGGCTCATCGAGAAGCACAGAAGTCGCGCACGATCTGCCGAGTCAGCCGCACACCCTGCGCGAAGAACGTCGCTCGAATCCGCTCGTCGTTCGCGTGCACAGTATCTGCATCATAATAGTTCACCTTAAATGGTGCGATTCCGTAGGCGATGATTCCGCGTGCGCGAAAGTAGCGGCTGTCGGATGTTCCCGGACTGACGATCGGCCCGGCGAATGAGCCTGGCTCCGACTTCTGCATGTCTGCGGTAAGCAGTCGATAGAGATCGGTGTTTGTTGGGCTCTCCGCCGCCGGCTCCTCCGCGAGCAAAACCTCCACCTCCGCGCCCTTCGGCATGAGCGCCTTCACTTTCGCGAGCATCAGATCGCTTTTCTCATCGTCGAGAAGGCGAATGTCGACGTCTGCCGTCGCGGTCAGCGGCAAGCAGTTCGTGCAGACGCCACCGTGAATCTGCGTGATGGCGATCGTATCGTGCAACAGCGAGCGGTAGCCGTCGGGCAGCACCTTGACGCGATTCAAATCGAGTTTCTTGCTCAGTGCGCGGAGTGCCTCGCCCTTGTAGTCGTTCTTGAAGGCGCCGAGGATCGCGAAGTAACGCGCGACGGCGGAGGTGACCCGATACGGCGTTGGAATTTTCTCCACCGCTTCGAGCGTGTCGATGAGCTTCGATAACGTGCCGCCGTCGTTTGGCGGCGACGCGGAGTGACCGGAAAATCCTTTGACGTGACGATTCCCCAGAACGCCGCCCTCTCCGCCCACGTCTCGTTGTAGCCGCCCTCATTCAAGACGTAACCGACATTGGCGAACAGCTCCGGATGCGTTTCGATCAGCTCTTTGCATCCGTGCAGTCCGCCGAGCTCCTCATCGGCAACGCCGAGAAAAATGATGTCGCGGCGCAGCGGGGTGTGGCGGCGCTTCAGATCGATCATCGCCATGAGCTCGGCGATGCCGATCGATTTCATATCGAGCGCCCCCCGTCCCCAGATGTATCCGCCGGAGCGGAGCCCGGAGAACGGCGGCTTCGTCCACTCGTTCGCCGCCACCGGCACCACATCGATGTGATTGAGCAGCACGAGCGCTTTCTCGTTCGTGCCGGAACTGAGGCGCGCGTAGATCGACTGTCGCGCGGGATTGGAGCCGACGAGTTTCGCGTCGATGTCTTCCTTCAATAGCAATTGCTGCAGAAAGCGGGCAGCGCCGGTCTCATTGCCCGGCGGATTCGATGTATTGATGCGCAGATACGAGACGAGCGCATCTTCGGCCTGGCGATCAAATGGATCCTGCTGGACTGCGGAAGCGCGCCGGCAGTGACAAACAAGTAGAAAGAGAAGAAGGACTGAGAACTGAGGACTGAGGAAACGGCGGGTGGTGGTCTCAGTCCTCAGTCCTCAATCCTTTCTACTGCGTGGTTGTACTCGCTCCCTCGGGATACGCGAGAAAGGCGCCGTTCGAATAGATGATGTCGCAGTCGAAGCTCGTCGTTCCGCCGGTCTGCGGCGTCGTGGAAAATCGGCCGTCCCGTCCCGGCGAGATGATCGCATAACCCTGCGCCGATGCCGTGTCGGCCCACGGCTGACTCGTGAACAATTCGAAGGGATGCTTCCAGCCGTCAAGCTTGGGGATCACTTTGATGTATGTCGGCGAGATTTGATATTCGAGATCATTGACGTCCACGGCGTTCGTAATGCCGGGAACCTGCGCGCCGCTCGCGTTGTACCGTCCGGTTTCGACGTTGCGCGCTTCCCACGCCGTGACCAGACTGCACATGTCGGCCATCGTCCGCTTTTGCCGTGAGCGTTCAATTGCCGTCATGAGATTCGGAATGGCGATGGCCGCAATGATTCCGATGATCGCCACAACGATCAGCAGTTCCAGCAGCGTGAAGCCTCTCTCTCGTTTCGACATGGAACGACCTTGTGCACCCACGAGCGCAAGCGAGATACCACGGACCGGGAACGACTAACTTGCTCTTTTTCTAGAGCTTGGGATTTCTGCGGGAAATGAAATGGAGCACTTTTGGTTCGGGGATGTGACAAGAAATGTCATGCGGATTGCGGAATCGTGAGCTGCACCACAGGCTCTTCTTCCGGCGCGGTCGCTTCGTACAGTTCGTAACATGATCGGCAACGCGCCTCGTAGGAGGAGTCGCCGACTTCCACCTGCGCATTTCCTCCCGAAACACGCTGTGAATAATGTGCTGCGCCGCGGCAGCGAACACACACTGCATGCATCTTCGAGACTTCCTCAGCGACCGCGAGCAACGCGGGCATCGGCCCGAACGGCCGGCGCATGTAATCCTGATCGAGACCGGCGGCGATGACGCGAATTCCTGCGTCCGCGAGTTGCATGCAGACATCGACGACACCGGCATCGAAGAACTGCACCTCGTCAATGCCGACGACTTGCACTCCAATCTCGACGCGCGCGAGAAAGTCGGCGCTGCTGGCCACCGGAATCGCTTTGAGCCGGCGATCATCGCGCGAGACGATGTCCTCGCTGGCGAAGCGGTCGTCGATGAGGGGTTTGAAAACCTGCACGCGCTGTCGTGCGATCACTGCGCGCCGTAGACGCCGGATCAGCTCTTCCGATTTTCCCGAGAACATTCCTCCGGCGATGATTTCGATCCAGCCGCCTTTGTAACCGTCCAATGGACCCTCCGGGACAAGTTTAAATCACCACAGAGAAAACGGAGAGGACGGAGATGTCTTCGTCCGGTATCATCGTAGCAATCCGTGCGAACCGCTCTCCTCGCGCTTCTGATTACGACAAGTGCGTACGCCCAACCAACGCCGCCGCTTCGGATCGGCAAGATCAGCGTCGAGCCTCTCGACGTCTACTCGCCGGCTGAGGAGACGCACGGCTCGTTTTATCGATTGGCGGATCGACTGCACGTCGAGACGCGGCGGAAAGTCATCGAACGATTCCTTCTCTTTCATGAAGGCGACGTCTATCAACCCCAGCGGCTCGAGGAAACCGAGCGCAATCTTCGCGCCCTCGCATTTTTGAAATCGGCATCAGTGACGGCATCAACTCCGCACGACGGCGTGGTCGACGTTCGAGTGATCACGCAGGACGCGTGGTCGATTGCGCCGGAGACGCAGGCCGGGCGGGGCGGCGGGACGAGCACGTACGGCGCCACGATGAGCGAGAACAACCTCCTCGGCCTGGGCAAAGACATCGAGCTCGGATGGAGCAAAGGCGTCGACCGCACGCAGATGCTGCTGGCGTACAACGATCCGGCATTCATCGCTCCATACCTGCGCGCGCATTTCGGTTACGCGCATACATCCGACGGGTACAACCGGCAGTTCAATCTGCGGCGCCCGTTTTTCGCGTTCGGCGCGACGTGGGCTTCGGATGCAACCTTCACCGCGCTGCGGCAGAACGATCGGTTGTATCGAAACGGCGTAGAAGTATCGCGCTTCGCCGAGAACCATCGCGATTACGGCGCCGGTTACGGAATCGCGCTCGCTCCGAACGATCAAGTCGCAAATCGTCTCACGGTAGGATTTCGCTTCATCGACGACGACTTCGCGCCGATCAGCGGCCATCTCGGATTTCGAAGCAGTCGCGAATTTCGCTACATCTTCCTGCGATACGAACACGCGGAAAACGATTTTCTAAAACTGAACTTCGTCAACAAGGACCTTCGCTACGAAGACTTCAATCTCGGCCGGCACTACGCGATCGATGCCGCGGTTTCGCCGAACACTCTCGGCGTCGACTCCACCACGGAATTCATTCACGTTCGCGTCGGTGAAGGACTCCGCATCGGCGACACATCATTCGTAATGCCGTCGGCCAGCGTGTCCACTCGGCTCGCGTCCGGCATTCAGAACGCAACGGCCACGGCGAACCTGCTTTATGTGAACCGCAGCGGAAGCGATTACCCGCGTACGCTGGTCGGTCACCTGACGATGCGGAGCGGCTGGCGGCTCGATCCGGAGCTGCAGTTTTTCGCTGACGGCATGAATGGACTTCGCGGCTATCGAACACACATGTTCGAAGGAAGCCGCTCCATCGTCATGAATTTGGAGGAGCGCTTCTACCTCGGGCAGGAGGTGCTGCAGCTCGCATCGCCGGCGATCGTGGCCTTCATCGATGCCGGCAACGCGTCCGATGGCGGCCTGACTTCACTAATGTCGCTGAAGACGGACGTCGGCTTCGGGATTCGCGTCGGGCTGCCGCGGACGCCGAAGAATCTGCTGCGCATCGACTTCGCGTATGCGCTGAATCGTGATCCGCTGGGACGCCGCGGCTTCCTCGTTTCGTTTTCCAGCGGTCAGGCGTTTTGACCCTCACCCGCCGCTTCGCGGCACAATCGGACGCCTTGTAGGGCACGGCTGCGCCGTGCCGCACTTTTCGTGGGCGGGGGTTCGGCACGGCGCAGCCGTGCCCTACAAGAGACTGGTGGTCCGAAGGGCCGGGTGAGGGGCTAGCTGGCTACCACACGGATCTCGCTGATCCGCGATCGCAGCTGCTCGCTCACTGCAAGGCCGCGCAGAAGCGACGCCGTTTTTTCGAACTCTTCCACCATGGCGTCGACGGCGCGTTCGCCATTGCCGCTCATGATGCCGTCGAGGGCGTGAAGAAAGTGTTTCTCGATCGTCTTTCGCGCCGAGTCGCCGATGAATTCTTCGGCGACGGCGCGGATGCGCGCCGCGAGGTCGATCAGGTCGCTGTTCTGCTCATCGGCAGGGCGCTCAGATTTTTTTTTTAACGCGACGAGCTCCGATGTGATCATGCCGTACAGAATCTTCGCCACATCGAACGCCGGCATGTTCAGCGTGCGGCCAATGTCGATGATCGACCGTCGGCCGTCGATGCGCGTGATGATCACCCACTCCTGCGGATTCAACGTGATCTGCTCATGGCGGTTCTCCCGCGTGAGAAGCTCCGGCACGTACTCCACCGATGGGATCTTTTTCGACAGCACGCGCCACTCATCGAGACGGCGGGCGGCTTCCATCAGAAGATTCGTATTCGATTTGGTGATCGTTTGGCGGTCCGGCTCCGCGCCCGGCTCGAATTGAAACTCGCCCTGGTTCCAGATCGCCAGCGCGTAAATGGCCTCTTCGCCGATCAGATCGCCGACCGAGGCGTGAACCATCTGACCGCTCTTGAGGAAAATGTATCCACGCTCGTTATCGCGCGTCAGGGTAAATTTCCCCGTCTTTCCGGAAACACTGACCAATTGGATGATGTCCGGAAGGGGCAGTTCTTTGAGCGATCCCTGGAATGACATTTCATTCAGTGCGAAGCTGAAGCTACGGAGTAGTGCTTTGAAGGGTAAACCAGCGTTTCCGAAGCGTCAAGCAGTTGAAATCACGTGACTTTCGACTTCGCTCAGCGCCCAGAACGCGAACGCCGCTCCCGCGAGAAGGCCGGTTTCAATCCGCAGCGGATTGGTACTTTCTCGCAGCATCGCCAGTTGGGTGATGCCGTCCAGAAACATAGGCACCACGGCGATCGCCAGCATCCGGCGCGCGGCAAGCGCCTGAATGTGCGGCATCAAAATGAAGAGCACGATGCCGGCGATCAGG
>QHVY01000208.1:5069-7523 GCA_003223695.1 Acidobacteriota bacterium | reverse complement strand
GAATCCCGGCTCGACGACGATGACGCGCACGCCGAAATTCCGGACCTCGTGATCGAGCGATTCGGAGTAGCCCTCCACCGCGTGCTTCGTCGCGGCGTAGGCGCTCATGAACGGCGCCGGCAGAAAGCCGAGGACGGAACTGATGTTGATGATGCGTCCGGATCGCTGAGCGCGCATGGCCGGAAGGACGGCTTGCGTCATGCGCATCACGCCGAAGACATTCGTCTCGAACAGCTCGCGAGCTTCCTCGGTGCTGGTCTCCTCCGCGGCGCTGATCAGTGCCGAGCCGGCGCTGTTGACCAGCACGTCGATGCGTCCGGCGCGTTCAAAAATGGACGCGATGCCTTCCTCGACTGAGTCGCGATCGCGCACGTCGACGCGCACGAGCTCGATGTCGGAATGAGAATCGATCGCGCTTCGCACGGTCCCGAATGTCCGATATCCGCTCTTCGCCAGCTTCGCTGCCGTCGCCTGGCCGATGCCCGACGAAACCCCTGTGACCACTGCTACCTTCATTGCTTCTCCTTGAGATGATGGTTATCATCTCTTGTAATAAAAAAAATCATCGGGCGAATGCTTCAACGTAGATCTTGCGAGCCGCGGCCAGGATCCTCTTGCGCAAATCCTCGTCGGAAACCGCGCGCGCAACCGCGAGCGTGCCCGACATTCCCGAGAAGAGCACGCCTGCCTTGCGACGGCGTTCTTCTTCAGTGGCTCCGGTCATGAACGTCGCCATGCGCGACGTCGCCTGCTGAATTGCGCGATCGAAGGCCGCACGCACGGCGCGCGGCTGGCGGGCGACTTCCGAGGCCAGCGCTGCGACAGGACATCCACCGGCAGCGTCGGCACAATGCGCATCGCTGAGGTACGTTTCGATGATCGCCTCGAGTTCATGGCCCGCCGGCGCCTCAGCGATCGCAGCAGTCATCCTGGCTCGCATTTCTTCGAAACTCTCCGTCAGCGCCGCTTCGAATAGATCGTCTTTGCTCTTGAAGTGACGATAGAAACCGCCGTGCGTCATCTTCAGCGTCTTCATGAGCTGACCGATGCCGACTCCGGCGCCGGCGCGGCGGAAACGGCGAGAGGCCGCATGAATGATGCGCTCTCGCGTTTCCTCTTTATGCTCGGCTGGATACCGCATACTTGAGATGATATACGTCATCTCATTGCTCCTGTCAACCGTCAGGCCCACACCGTTGCATATTTGTGAGGGAGACGAAGCGATGCTCGTCGATCTCCAGAGCAAGAAACGTGGCGCCCTGGTCAGGATCGGCCACGTGGAACTCATCTATCGTTGTCCTTCCGCCCAGGGAGAAACGGAAACGGCACTCTGAAAGCTCTAGCGATCACCACAGAGAGGACGGAGAGGACGAAGACGCCTCCGTGCTCTCCGTCCTCTCTGTGGTGAATCGTTAGCGCGCCAGCTCGTACAAATACTCGACGAACGACATCACCGCGCCGTCGAAGCCTTGCACGCTCGGGTTCGATGACTCGATCACGTAATACTCGTCCGGCGCATGCGCGCCGCTGCCGTGGCCGAGGCCGAAGTGGCCGGCGGCGAGATTGAGTGGCGCGTCCGTGAAAACGTAGCCGGGATAGGAGCCGGCGAGGCGCGGCCACATTACGGGATCGATCCCGGCGCGTTTCAGCACCGCGATCTGCGCCTGGATTAGCGGCGCGCTCGCCGCCGTGCTCGTGCTGTTGTAAGCGCCGGGCGCTTTCAGCGCCGCGACCGCATCCGGCACTCTCATGTCGGGCACGAGGCGCATGTCGATCTTCGCCACCGCGCGGTGCGGCAGGATCGTCTTGCCGCCGGGACCGGTATAACCGCCAACCAGTCCCTCGATGTTCACCGTCGGCTGCGACACGAGCCGCTCGTTCGCCTCCTCCCACGGCAGATCGTCGATCCAATGCTGCACGCCGAGCTGCTGCTTCGTTTGCGCTTCGCTGCGCCGCTTCGAAGCCTCGGCGATCATCGCTTTCTCTTCCGCGCTCAGCGGCCGGGGCTTCGGATAGTCCTCGATCGTGATCGTGTTGCCGTCGGCCGATACGAGCGTGTCGAGCGCTTTCACCAGATGCCACGCTGGGCTGTCGACCATCGCCTTCAATGATGAATGGATGTCCTTCGCCGGACCGCGTCCCCATTTCTCGCCGCTCGACACCAGCTCGAGCTCGACGATGCCTTTCGCGCCGAGGTTCACCGTGACGACGCCGTCGAGGTCCTGCATCGCGAATGGCATGAAGACGCCGGCGGTTTTCCGTAGCGCTGCCTCAACCTCGGGCCGATGCACGAGCTGGCCGATGTGCGGCGACCCGATCTCCTCCTCCCCCTCGGCGACCATGACGAGGTTCACGGGCATTCTCTTGCCCGCGCCGCGAATCGCGTGCAGCGCCGCTAGAAATGCCGCTTCGGGTCCCTTCTGATTGACCGCGCCGCGACCGACGATCACTTTG
>QHVY01000208.1:0-5043 GCA_003223695.1 Acidobacteriota bacterium | reverse complement strand
ATGAAATAGAGTCCGACCGTCTTCGGCGCCGCCGCGTCGAGCGTCGCGAATACGCCAGGCTTGCCGTCGGTATTGATGACCGTAGCCTGCTGGAATCCCGCATCGCGCGCCAGCTTCGCCATGTATTCGGCGCCGGCGGGATAGCCGCGATTCTCGGCCGCGATCGCAGGGAGGGCGATCCAATCCTGCAGTCGCTTGACTGCCTCGTCGTGACGTTTAGTGATCTCGCGCCGGATGGCAGCCTTGTCACTCTCGGCTGCGTAGGAGGCGAGGGTGGTGAACGTGGCAATGACGGCTGCGATGATTTTCCGCTTCATGCGGCGGATGTTACTCGATGCTGTGGCCAGTGTTCCGCGTACGCCATCGCCGCGCCGAGCCGAACGTAGCGCCGGCTCTTAGCCGGCGCCGAGCCGACTGAGAGTCGGCTCTACGTTCATTCCGCATAGAAAACCAGCATGTAGCCATTCGGGTCGCGAATGCTGAACTGCCGCCCTCCGTAAAATGGATCGTAGATGTCGTCGATGAATTCGAATTCTGTGCGACCGGCTTGCGCCTTCTACTGCGCGTGACTGGAAGTTTGCGACATGGTCGCCGTCACGAACATATTGCTCGACACGATTCCGGTGTAGCGCAATGAGAGGAACGACGACGGAATCGTGGCCGGCATCACGTTTCTCTGCGTACGAAACGGCGCGCCGAGGCTGTTACGGTCGGCGAGATTCGCGAGAACGTTGGTGCTGAATCGCGGGTTCGAAGGAACAGTCGAAGGGAAACGCATTTCGTTGTGGTCAGCGGTGGCGAAAAACCACAGACGATCCTTGACGAGCGTTCCGCCGAACGTTGCGCCATAGCCTCTGAGGCCATTGTTCAGCGCCGTCCTCAGACCAAGCGAGCCGGAAAAATGACTCGGCGCCTTGACCGCGAGATCGAGCTGACCACCGGAGGCGCGCCCGAACTCCGCCGATGATTGCGCGAACGCTGTTGCAGTGATGAGGGACGTGACAGCCAACGCGAGAAGTGTGCATTTCCTGGGCATCGGATAGATTCTATCTTGCGCTACTCAGGGAGGAGAACATTTCATGCAACTGGGCATCGTCGGCCTCCCATTCTCAGGCAAGTCGACGCTTTTTCAGGCAATCACGAAAACGCATCTCGACGCCGCCGCGATGGCGAAGAGCGACGCGCACGTCGGCGTCGTCAAGGTCCCCGATGAGCGTCTCGATCGCTGTGCCGCGCTCTTTTCGCCGAAGAGCACCGTGCACGCCAGCATCGAGTTCGTCGACGTGGCCGGACTGAAGAAAGGAGCCAGCGGCACGACGCAGTTCACCACGAGTTTTCTCTCCGCCGTGAAGAACAACGACGCTCTTATTCAGGTTGTCCGTCTTTTCGGAGAGGACGCCGATCCGTTGCGCGACGTCGCCACGTTTGAGACCGAGTTCATTCTCGCCGACATGGCCGTGGTGGAATCTCGCGTGGAGAAGATCCACAAACAAATCGGACGTGCGCACGACGATCTGATGAAGAAAGAGCTGCCCGTCCTGGAGAAATGCCTGGTGCTCCTCCAGCAGGAGAAGCCGCTGCGCAACGAGGATCTATCCCCCGAAGAGCTTCACATTCTGAAGACCTATCAGCTCCTCTCGCTCAAACCGATGCTGATTGCAGTCTCCCTCGACGAGTCGCAGCAGCCCATCATGGAGAAGGAGGTCGGCCGTGTCGCCGCGGCGAAAGCGGGACTGCGCACGCGGGTGGTGGCGTTCTTCGGCAAGATCGACATGGAGATCTCCGAGCTCTCCGGAGATGAAGCGCGCGTGTTCCTGGACGAGTACGGGATCAAAGAGTCTGCGCTCGACACGCTTATCCGGGAAGCGTATGCGCTTCTGGGACTGCAGTCGTTCCTGACAGTCGGGGAAGACGAGTGCCGCGCCTGGACCATCCGCGCCGGGATGTCGGCGCAGGAGGCGGCGGGGGTCATCCACTCCGACTTCGTCAACAAGTTCATTCGCGCCGAGGTCGTACACTACGACGATTTCATCGCCGCCGGGGGGTCGTTCGCCAAGGCGAAGGAGGCCGGCCACTGGCGGCTGGAGGGGAAGAGCTACGTCGTCAAGGATGGCGACATCCTGAACATCCGGCATAGTTAGCCTCTTGCTCTGTGATCTCTGTGTCCTCTGTGGTGAAAGCTTCTCACCACAGAGGACACAGAGATCACAGAGGACTGGCAGATTTTGCTTGCTGCATGTTAAGAAGGCCCATGCCTTTTTCTTCGTTCGGACTTCACCCCGATCTCGTGCGCGGGATCAAAGAATTGGGTTTCACACGACCAACGCCGATTCAAACCGATGCCATCCCGCCGGCGATGGCCGGTAAGGATGTTCTTGCGGCGGCAGTGACCGGCAGTGGAAAGACCGCCGCGTTCGTGTTGCCGATCCTCCATCGATTGATCGGCAAGAAGCGCGGCATCACGCGGGCGCTCATCCTCACGCCCACGCGGGAGCTCGCCGCGCAGATCGACGAACATCTCCGCGATCTCGCCGTGCACACGCCGATCTCCGGCGCCGCGATCTACGGCGGGGTCGGGATGGGTCCGCAGGAACACGCCTTCCGCACCGGAGTGGACGTGCTGGTGGCGACGCCGGGACGTCTGCTCGATCACTTTCAATATGGATACGCACGACTCCACGGGCTGGAGATCCTCGTGCTCGATGAAGCGGATCGCATGCTCGACATGGGGTTCCTGCCCGATATCCGCCGGGTGCTGAAACATCTGCCGGCGAAGCGCCAGACGTTGTTCTTCTCGGCGACGCTGCCGCCGCCGATCGTCCAGCTCTCGCGGGAGATGTTGAAGAACCCTGCCATGATCGCCATCGAGCGCAAGGCGGCGCCGGCGATCGGCATCGCCCAATCGGTTTTCCCCGCGCCGCAGGAGCTGAAGTTGCCGCTCCTGCAGACGCTGCTCGATCGTGGCGAGATCCAGAACGCGATTGTCTTCACGCGCACGAAACATCGCGCCAATCGAGTCTTCGAGCAACTCGAGAAGCGGAGAGTGAAGGTGGCCAGGATTCACGGCAATCGCAGCCAGGCGCAACGGACGGAAGCGCTGCAAGGCTTCAAGTCCGGCAAGTATCGGATCCTGGTGGCCACCGACATCGCCGCGCGCGGAATCGATGTCGAGGCCCTTTCGCACGTCGTGAATTTCGATGTGCCGAACGTGCCGGACGACTACATCCATCGCGTCGGCCGCACGGCGCGCGCGGAGCTGACCGGCGACGCGATCACCTTCGTCGCACCGGACGAAGAGAACGATCTTCGGGCCATCGAACGGGCGATCGGCAAACGTCTGCCTCGCGTCACCGTGCCGGATTTCGACTACAAACAACGACCAGCGGAACGGCTCGAGATTCCAATCCACGAGCGCATCGCGGCGATCCGCGCGAGGAAGGCCGAGGATCGAGCGCGCGCCAAGGCGAAACTGGAGAGACGCGGGGCCGCGCAGGCTGCTCCACCGAAAGTGGCTGCGCCTCGCGGGAATCGGTCACGCCGCGGACGGCGGCGACCACCGCACAGCAGGTGACGTTCGATTGTCGTCGACAGCGAGTGTCCATCGATATCGAGGCGCGTTGTCTGCGTCGATTCTTTTCTGGATTTCTGAGGAATCCATCGAACAACTTTTGCTCTACTGGATGTAGAACTTTTGACAACGCTGCCGCTCCGAGGGAACCTCGGCAGCTGCGATGGAACGGGTGAGACTCCTCGACCGCATGCGCGCGGTGCTCCGGACGCGTCACTACAGCATCCGAACGGAAGACACGTATGTCCAATGGGCCAAGCGATTCATTCTCTTTCACGGAAAGAAGCATCCGAGCGAGATGGGGTCTGAGGAGATCAACGAGTACCTAACGCATCTGGCGGTGCAGCGGCACGTATCGGCGTCGACCCAGAGTCAGGCGCTGGCGGCGATTCTCTTTCTCTATCGCGACGTGCTGGGTGAGGAAGTGCCATGGCTGACAGAGTTGGTGCGCGCGCCGCGGAGGGAGCGTGGGCCGGTGGTGCTTACGCGGGAAGAGGTCAGGCGGTTGCTCGGGGAGATGAGCGGTACACCGCAGCTCGTGGCACGGCTCCTCTATGGAACCGGTATGCGGTTGCTCGAGGGATTGCGTTTACGAGTGAAGGACCTCGACTTCGAGACGGGCGAGGTGGTGGTGCGGGCGGGAAAGGGAAACAAGGATCGGACGACGACGCTGCCGCGGGTGTTGTCGGTGGGGCTGCAGCGGCACATGGAGCGGGTGCGGGCGCTGCATGATCGCGACGTGAGTGAGGGATTCGGAAGAGTGTGGATGCCCGACGCGCTGGAGGTGAAGTATCCGAATGCGAACGGGGCGTGGTCATGGCAGTGGGTGTTCCCTGCGGCAAAGCGCAGCGTCGATCCGCGAGGTGGAATCGAGCGGAGGCATCATCTGGGGGAGCAGGTCATCCAGCGGGCGGTGCACGACGCGGTGCGGTGCGCCGGGATTGCGAAGGCGGCGACACCGCACACGTTGAGGCACTCTTTTGCCACGCACCTTCTGCAGTCGGGCCATGACATTCGCACGGTGCAGGAGCTGATGGGTCACGCCGATGTGAAGACGACGATGATCTACACGCATGTTCTGGGGCTGGGGGCATCGGGAGTGCGAAGCCCACTGGACGCACTCGGCGCGGCGGAGGATGTTTTGCCGTCTCGGGGCGACGGATAAGCAGCCGTGATCACCGCCCACCCGCCGCAAGCTCTTCCCGCATGGCGTGTTACGATCGTTTCGCTCGCGAGCCTTTCGCCCGTTATTCGTCGGCGCGTAGTATTGGAGGGAGGGAAGGGCGGGGCTCAATAACAAGTTAGGCGCCTCAGTCTGAGAACGGAGATCTGCATGAACACAAAGATTGCGCGGAGTGCGGGCGTCGCGATCATGGTTGGAATCGGCGTACTGGTGAACTGCGGATCGGCAGCAGCAATCACGCCTTCTTTGCCTCCTTCGCGCGAGCACGTGGCTCAGGCCTGGGTGGGGTTCT
>QHVY01000207.1 GCA_003223695.1 Acidobacteriota bacterium | reverse complement strand
GCGCCCCGTCTCCTACTCCGATGTGGAATCGTGCGTCGAAGCCACCATCGAACGCATCGGCCGGCGGATCCACCTCGGCACGCCGCTGGGATTGGGAAAGGCGAATCATCTCGTCAACGAATTTTTTCGGCGGGCACGCGAAGACCCGCGCATCGAACTGCGCATCTTTACTGCGCTGACACTGGCGCGACCCCGCTGGGAGAACGAGCTTGGGCGACGCCTGCTGGAGCCACTCTCGGAGCGCCTGTTCGCCGGCTACCCCGAGCTCGATTACGTCGATCCGCTCAGGGATGGCACGCTCCCCGGCAATATTCGCGTCAGCGAGTTCTACTTCCAGCCGGGAAGCTTTCTTCGCAGTCCTCTCGCCCAGCAGAACTATGTGAGCAGCAATTACACGCATGTCGTACGCGACATCCTCGACGCCGGGATTAATGTCCTCGCCCAACTCGTGGCGAAAAGCGAAGCAGATCGCGCCATTCGCTACAGTTTGAGCTGCAACTCGGATCTCACGCTCGATCTGGTCCCGCGGATGCGCGAGCGCGAAAGCGGCGGAGAGAAAATCGCGATCCTGGCGCAGACAAACCGCAACCTTCCGTTCATGTATGACGATGCCGACGTTGCACCCGACTACTTCGATGGGGTCGTTGACGATCCGCGCTACGATTTTCCGCTTTTCGCTGCGCCTGACCGTCCCATCGACACGACCGACTACATGATCGCGCTGCATGTCAGTGCGCTCATTCGCGACGGCGGAACCCTGCAGATCGGCATCGGCTCTCTGGGAGATGCAGTCACATATCTGTTGAAAATGCGGCACGAGAAAAACGATACGTATGTCTCCCTTCTTCGCGATTCGGGCGTGTTGGATCGATTCAGTGATGTGTTAGAGCGGGTGGGCGGGACGACTCCGTTCAATGAAGGACTCTATGCGGCGACGGAGATGCTGGTGGATGGCTTCCTCGAGCTCTATCGCGCGGGAATTCTCAAACGCAAGGTCGAGGGCGGCAAAGTTGCCCACGCCTGCTTCTTTCTCGGACCGCGACGCTTCTACGATGCGCTCAACCGTATGGATCGTGCCGAGCGCGAGCAGTTCTGCATGACTCGGATTTCCTTCGTCAATCAGCTTTACGGTGAGGAAGAACTGAAGCGAGCGCAGAGGAAGGCCGCGCGATTCATAAACTCCGGCCTCATCGCCACCCTGAGCGGAGCCATTGCCTCCGACATGCTGGAGGATGGACGCGTGCTGAGCGGAGTCGGCGGTCAATACAACTTTGTGGCGATGGCGCACGCGCTGGAAGATGGCCGCTCCATCCTGATGATCCGAAGCACGCGCAAGGCGGATGGCAAGGTTCAATCGAACATCCGTTGGAGCTACGGAAGCACGACTATCCCCCACCAGCTTCGCGATTTTGTGGTGACCGAGTACGGCATTGCCGATCTGCGCGGCCGCACGGACGAACAGGTGGCGACAGCGTTGCTCGAGATCGCCGACTCTCGCTTCCAGGATGAACTGCTGGAAGAGGCGAAACGCGCTGGTAAGGTTGGTAACCATTACCGCATCCCCGATGCGTGCCGGCGCAATCAGCCGGAGCGCCTCGAGACAATCCTTGCGCCGCTCCGGCAACGGGGGCTGTTCGACCAATTCCCCTTTGGCACGGACTTCACACCCGAAGAAGTGGTGCTGGGAAAAGCGCTCACCGCTTTGAAAGAGAAAGGTGTGCGCGGACTCCCTCGGCCTCATGATGTTGGCCGGACATTCGCGATCCCTGAGAAAGCGCAACCATATCTGCAGCGAATGCGACTCGACGCCCCGCGAGGGGTCAAAGAAAGATTACTGCAGCGGGTGGTGGTCTACGCTCTTGCCTCGGTGGACGCAATTTGAAAGGTGAGTCGTTTCCGGTGGAGCTGATCGACATCGAACCGGCGACGTCCTGAGTGCGATGTCCGCGTTTGTCTCGAGATATACGCGGACGCCTACAGACGGCAGATTCTATCTCTGTACGCACTTGTCTCGATTCATCTGAGGATTGCGAACTGATATGGAATTAGACACCTGGACTGACGCTGGGTAGCATATCGTCATGAGCCGCGAGACCATCCTCAAACTGATCGAGGCGAACCATAACCGGTTGCGGAGCCTCGGCGTTCGCGAACTCGGACTGTTCGGGTCATTCGCACGAGGAGAAGCTCGTCCCGATAGCGACGTCGATTTCTTCGTCGATCTTGACGAGAAGTCTTTCGATCGCTACATGGCGGTGAAAGAGTTGCTCGAGGACATTCTTGCCCGCAAAGTCGATCTTGTCTTGAAAAGCGCGATCAAACCGCGTCTTCGTGACGTGATCCTGCGCGAGGCAGTTCGTGCCGCGTGACATTCGCGTCCACCTCGAAGATATTCTCGAAGCTTGCAAACGAGTTGGCAACTACACCTCGGGCCTCTCGCTCGAACAATTTCGCGCCGATCAGAAAACGCTCGATGCGGTCGTTCGCAACCTCGAGGTAATCGGAGAAGCTGCGAAGAAAGTACCTGAAGACGTCCGCAAAGCGGTCGCCGTCGATTGGAGGCGCATCGCCGGTCTTAAGGACATTCTCATTCATGAGTACTTCCGAATTGACGTCGAGATCATCTGGGACATAGTTCGGACGAAAGTTCCGGCTCTCTCGCGTCTCATCGGCGAATACCTTAAGAACAAAGGTCCATAGTTCATTGGTCTACGCTCTTGCTGCAGTGGACGCGATTTGAAAGCTGAGTCGTTTCGGGTGGATCTGATCGACATCGAACCGGCGACTGAGCGCGATTTCCGCGTCAGTCTCGCGGACACGGTCAGGATGCAATACTTTACTGATGAAAGTTCAGCGCACCGCCTCGACAGCGTTCACCGCCGACTTCGAGAGCGAGCAGGAGTTGACGGATGAGCACCGTGTCAATCTCTCATTCGGAGCGCTTCGTCTGCCGACCATCGAGAGCGTTGACCTGCACACCGCTCTCACGGTAACCCTTCGCGGCCCGTGGGCCGCGGAGATCGCCGTGTCCGCCACTGTCGTCGCGGTGCTACCGGATGGAATCGCCCTGGCCATCGAAGGGAATCCTGACGAGATTCTCACTCGACTCCTGGCCAGACCTTCCATGGCCGTGGAGAAAGCCGCGGAGGAAGAGGAAACAACACGCGAGAAGAGCCAAAACACGTGGGACCGGATGCGCAGTTTGCCGCAGATGGAGAAGATTCTTCTCGCGGTGAGGGCGGACCGAACCGAGCGCGCCCTTCTTCTCCAGGACAACGACCCAAGAGTGCTGCTCTCGATTCTGCGAAATCCTCGGCTCACCGTGGACGAGGTGGTGCGGCTTGCGAAGTCGTCGTTCCTCACCTATCAGATCGTCGAAGTGATCATGAAGACAGGCCAGTGGATGTCCAGCCTCGACGTGCGGCTGGCGCTCATCCACAATGCGAAGACTCCTCAGGCGTTCTCGCTCCGAATCCTGCCCACGCTTCCCGATTCAGAGATCAAAACGATCGCCCGGGCCGGTACGAGCATGGCGCTGAAGCAGGCCGCGCTACGACGTCTTCAAGGCAGGACGTGACATTCTCTGAAGGGATAAGATGAACCGCGCAAGCGCGGGACGATAAGATGCCGGAAAAGAAACGATGTACGTGGGTCGGCGCGGACAATCCGTTGATGGTCGAGTATCACGACCGCGAATGGGGCGTGCCGGTCCACGATGACCGCAGACACTTTGAGTTCCTGATGCTCGAAGCAGCGCAGGCGGGACTCAGTTGGTCGATCGTTCTCAAAAAACGTGAAGGTTATCGCCGCGCTTTCAGCGAGTTCGATCCTCAAAAGGTCGCACGCTATACCGAGGGTCGCGTCGAGAAGCTGACGATGGATGCGACGATCATTCGAAACCGGCTGAAAATCACAGCCGCGATACGCAACGCGCGCGCATTTCTCGCGATTCAGAAAGAGTTCGGAAGTTTTGACGCGTATTGCTGGCGCTTTGTCGATGGGCGGCCGAAGGTGAATCGGTGGAAGGCGACCGGGCAGATTCCAGCGACGTCGGGCGAATCCGACGCGTTCAGCAAAGATCTCAAGCGCCGCGACTTCAGTTTCGTCGGCTCCACTGTCATTTACGCACACATGCAAGCGGTCGGAATGGTTAACGATCACCTCGTCGACTGTTTCCGATATCGCGAGATCTCCGACGAACGTATCGTCACGCGAAGCTAATAAAAAAGCGCGCGCCGACCGCCAATTGGTTTGCGCCAGACAATAGTTGACGCCTTCGACCGGGACCTCGGTGAAGGGGTTGAATGCCTTTAGGCCCGACGCCGCCCCGCCCGGCGTCAAAGAAAGGCTGCTGCAGCGGGTGGTGGTCTACGCCCTCGCGGCGGTGGACGCGATTTGAAGTGCCGCGAGCGAAATGAGCCCCATCACACGGCGAGCTTCGATTTCCATTTACAATCGGTGAAGAATCTACTGAAGAGAGGGAATCCATATGCAGTTCGGCAAGTGGAATGTCGACGTTGACGGACAGGACTACGTCGTCACCGTTGATCGCGGTGAGAATGGCAAAGACATCGTTCGAATCAACGGCCGCGTCGCGGCGAAGCCCATCAGCGCGGAAGAGAAGCATCGCTCGATCAACGTCGGCGGCTCCGCGTACATTTTGCAGCGCCTCAGCGCTGACAAATATGACCTGCATCTCGGCGAGGCTTCAACGCCGGTCAAGAGCCCTCTCGCTCTAGCCCGGGAGATTCGCGAGAGGGACGAAGCAATCGATGCGATGAGCGTTCTCGCGGGAAGCAATGCTCCGGTC